>NZ_JAFNNH010000039.1:0-1795 GCF_026536845.1 Gilliamella sp. B3023 | reverse complement strand
TTTTTTTCGTGGTCTTTTTCCTTCCTTTTTCTGGTCACGCATTGACATCACAGACAACTAGGAATGCGATACAGGGTAGTGCACCATATCTGACTTTCGACGGAGGTCGTACGCGTGTTGTTGATACTAACGGTTTGCTTGGGATTACTTTATCTGACGGAACTAATTACACGCCTTCTAACAATTCATCATCTGCAACTCCAATCGTCTTGCCAGTTGAGGGTCAGAGTTTTGCTGATATAAGTATGTTCGTTCCTACTGATACTAATTCAGTCGATTTAAGTACACTTATCGGTCCTCCTAATAATTATTGGGGGGATGATGATGGTGATGCTGACGTTACTGCTACAGGTTTTTTAAGTTTATCTATCGTCGATAATAACAATCAGCTAGTATTACGTAGTGCTGTGCTAGAGATTTGTAAGGCACCTTATAGGATTAAGTTATCTAGTACTGACGGTACATTATCTACTCGTTACGGCGTTCCTAATCGTAGTACTTTCAGTGCTCGTAGTGAGACTTATTACATCAATCCAAAGGCTAGCCCAGCAGTTTGTTTTGCTCGGCCTAATTTAATGTTTGGTAAGCTTGGTGATGATCCTTATGCCCCATCTTGGGATTTTGCTGGCCCGTCTTCAATGTGGGACCCTGCTAATGGTTTTATCCCTCAGTCAACTGGCCCATCCTCTTACGGTAGAAACTTTCCTACAACTGGTGCTAATGGGCTGTACTTTGATTTACTCATTACTGGTAGTAGTCAGCCATTGTCTTGGTCTCCAGTTTCTCTGGGTGGTATCACAGTCACAATGTCTAATCCTACTGCTACAAGCGTTCGTGTTACTTTAACTGGTCCTTACGCTACCGAATCCCAGCGTAATTCATCCAGTCCTAGTCCTCTTCCCACTATTTCTTTGCCTCAGACCTTCGAGTTGGTCGGTCGTGATAGTAATGGTGCTCCTGTCGTCAAATATGGTTTTACTTTGAAGCAGTGGTTCGTCAACCGAGGTTCTAAGACGGGCACTCCACCTAATATCTTATCTTGGTGTAATAGTCTTGGTTATCGTCTTGTTAAGGTAAAGGATTTAACCAACGCGGTTCGTACAGGTGAGTATCCTATCTCTGGCGCCTCCCCTTCCTCACGGGGTAATTATTATATGCGTCATATAGGTGCTGGCTTTTTAGCTGAGTGGGGTCGTCTGTCTGGTTATTCAGGCGTTGGCTTCAGCGACAATTGGTACTGGACTCGTGACCCGACTGGTGGTGGTGACCAGTTTGTCGTGATCATAGGCAGCGGTTACGTGGATTGGAACTACACCTACAACGACCACCCCGGCCTTTGCTCCCATCCTTAGTTTTTATTTCTTCGTCCTTAATCCTTAGTGCCGGGAGGGAAAGATAATATTAAGTTATTAAAAGTAAGCTGACTTTCAATGTTGCTGAGCTATAAAAAATCGATTTTGTGGCTTAGCGAGACTTCAATTACCCGCTTCGGCAGGTTTATTTTTTAGGTATTTTGTCTCAAAAAAAGTTGAGGAGCGGGGTTTTTGAAGTTTTAAATTTCACTTAAAAATTATTAAATGATCCAAATCACTAAATTTCTAATTCAAAGCCCTAAAATAAAATTTCTGAGGATCAATCGCTCTGATTTTAAAGATTTGTAACTGTGATATATTCAATTAAAACAATAGTTAAATAATTATAATTTAGATCCTTTTTAGATCCTATTTACAAAAGTTAACGTAAATGAGCGAAAAAAAGTGTTGCATCGTGTTTTTCCAATCACTATACTTTTTAC
>NZ_JAFNNH010000038.1:0-1869 GCF_026536845.1 Gilliamella sp. B3023 | reverse complement strand
CGTTAATGGCCTTTTAACGCCAAAGCTTTTCCATATTTTAGCCCCCAAAATTTATAATAAATTAGCGCTAAAAAACGTTTCTAATATTTTAATCTTACCTTTTAAAGTCAAAAATTATTTTTTATTTGGATGAGGATCTTTAACTGAATCTCCTTGCCCACTAACTATATACCAACCATTTTTACTATGTGGTTTTTTATTATGATCCGGACAAGGGGGTAACGATTTCTTACTTTGGTTGGAATAAATATATCCACAGTCAGCACATTTATAAGTGCCAGCTGAAACATCACTACCGTATGCAGCAAATTTTTGTACCATTATAAGCTCCTCCAGTATATTTAAGATAAGCGAATGCTTATCAGCCATAGTTATAAGCTCTGATTAAAAAAAAAGCAAGTATGTTTTTTAATCATAGTCGATTTCACCGTTTTAAATAGATGGATTTAGTATCACTATTTGAAACATAAATTAAAAACTAACTTACAATCAATTTATTAATAAAAATACAGGAAATTTTGCAAAATCTTTCAGAAAACGCCTGTGTTTCAGTATAAAAATTGAGGAAGTTGAATATTTTTTATCACTAAAATGAGTATGAGAATTTTTTACCTTGTATTATTTTAACGGTTAAAAATTTAAATAAGATTACAAGATTCAATTACCTAATTTAAGGATTTTTTAATTTAGATATATTGTCATTGGCAACTTTTAAACGATTAAACAAATTTATTTAAATAATCAGACGGCATTATTAATTTATTATCAAATGATATATTCAAATAAAAAGGGAGCGTAATCCGCTCCCTTTTATAATTTCTGTTTAAAGAGTCATACCTTAAACATACAGACTTAAATATTATTTAGGGTGTAACACAAACCGCTTGGGTAAATTGATTTTTAAAAGATGATATACTAGAACCTGCTGAACCGACAATATAATATTGATTTGGCGTTGAGGTTGGTGAACCTGTCCAGAAAGCGAACATAGTGAAACCTGAGTAACTATGTAGCTCCCCCCATTCTGAAGCCAATCCCCCATTTATTTGCCAAAGTGGTTTATTGCCATTTCCAGGATAACCGCCATTCCAACCACCACCATTAGCATTAGTCATATCTGCCACAGTCGGCATTCTATAACCCGGTAAGCTTGAGCAAAAACTAACTGCTGCATCATGGCTGACGTTTGGAACATCCTTACCATCAGTACTCGTTTGAGGAATAAACCAGCGGCGCAATTTAAATCGATAAATGGGGAGAGTCTTCGCTCGGTCAGCATAAATAGTAAATTGTGTTGGCACAAAACTCCTTTTATATGAAGGAGAATTAGCGTTTGGCCCTTTTAAAGTCACCACAGGTATTTTATAGTGTTGCGTTTCACTAAATTCTAAATCAATATTCGAATTACTTGGTTCTTTGGTATAACTAAGTTGACGGTAACTATCTAGTCCAGCAACAATAAATTTAAAGCTAAGATTATTGCCACCTATTGCAGGGAAATTAGATTCTGGATTGTTAATATCTTGAACTAAAAAAGCCTTGCTATCTGAGTCCCATTCTCCGGCAACGCCTCGATTATCATAAACCACAGATGTATTTGGTTGAACAAAACAAGTGTAAATGGTACTTGAACCAACAGTGAAAATATAATTATCATTTATATCACTAAATTTCGTTGTATTTGGAAGACCATATTGAGTTTGAATGCTACCGTCTTCAATTTTTAGATTGATATTATACGGCGCCAAACACTTGTCAATAGCATCAGTCCGAGCAACTTTTTGACCAGTAGAACCAACAATTGTCATTTGGATTTTACCAGTTCCTGAATTTATCACATCACCATCATCATCCCGACCATAATTATAA
>NZ_JAFNNH010000037.1:0-1942 GCF_026536845.1 Gilliamella sp. B3023 | reverse complement strand
TTTTTCACTGAAACTTATTTTTCCACGCAATCAAGTGAAATTCTGCGAATTTTCGCGCGATCGCTTCCGCGATCCTCTTCTCGATTCTTTTTCCGATCGTTTTCCGGATCCTGTTTCAGATCAGGTTTTCGATCCTTTTCCCAATTATCCCGGCAGATTGTTTTTTTCGTGGCTTTTTTTCTTCCTTTTTCGGGTCACGCATTGACATCACAGACAACTAGGAATGTGATACAGGGTAGTGCACCTTATCTGACTTTCGACGGTGGTCGTACTCGTGCGGTTGATACTAACGGTCTGCTTGGGATTACTCTATCTGACGGAACTAGGTACACGCCTTCAACCAATACTTCATCTTCTTCAAGACCTATCACCTTGCCGGTTGCTGGTCAGAGTTTTGCTGATATTCGTATGTTCGTCCCAACTAATACAAATTCAGTCGATTTAAGTGCTCTTATCGGTCCTCCTAATAATTATTGGGGAGATGATGATGGTGATGCTGACGTTACTGCTACTGGTTCTTTAAGTTTATCTATCGTCGATAAAAACAATCAACCAGTGTCACGTGATACAATGTTAACGACGTGTACTGATTCTGCACCTTATAAGGTTACGTTATCCAGTTCTGACGGTATATTATCTACACGTTACGGATTTCCTAATCGTAGTACTTTCCGTGAAAGTAGCGTGACTTATTACGTCAATCCTAAGCCTGGTTCCTCAGTTTGTGTTAAATTTGCCAGACCTAACTTAAGGAATGGTACAGGTAATTATGCTGGCCCAGCTTCAATGTGGGACCCTGCTAATGGTTTTATCCCTCAGTCAACTGGCCCATCCTCTTACGGTAGAAACTTTCCTACAACTGGCGCTAATGGATTGTACTTTGATTTACTCATTAGTGGTAGTAGTCAGCCATTGTTTTGGTCTCCTGTTTCTCAGGGGGGTATCACAGTCACAATGTCTAATCCTACTGCTACAAGCGTACGCGTTACTTTAACGGGTCCTTACGCTACTCCATCCCAGCATAGTTCATCCAATCCTGGTCCTATTTCTAAACCTACTTTGCCTCAGACCTTCGAGTTGGTCGGTCGTGATAGTAATGGTACTCCAGTCGTCAGATATGGTTTTACTTTGAAGCAGTGGTTCATCAACCGTGGTAGTGTGATAGAGCGCAATTATTCTTCTGCTTTATCTTGGTGTAATAGTATTGGTTATCGTCTGCCTCGCGTAAGGGATTTAACCAACGCTGTTCGTACATACGATGGAGTTATCTCTGGCGCCACCCCTTCCTCGCCTAATAATAGGTACATGCGTCATATAGGTTCTGGATTTTTCACTGAGTGGGGTCGTATGGTGGATTATTCAGGCGTTGGCTTCCTCAGCCCTTGGTACTGGACTAGTGACCCGGTTGATAGGACCCAGTTTGTCGTGAGCGCATACGACGGTTACGTGGGTTGGTACTACACCAACCACGACTACTACGGACTTTGCTCCCATCCTTAGTTTTTATTTCTTCGTCCTTAATCCTTAGGGCGGGGGTGAGGGGTGATAAAAAATAGTGTTGAGTCATTAAAACTAAGCTGACTCAAGGAGTCAACGTCGTTTAGCCATAAAAAAAGCGATTTTGCGGCTAAGCGACGCTTCAATTACCCGCCTTGGCGGGTTTATTTTTGAGGAGTTTTATCTTAGAAAAAAAGTTGAGGAGCGGGGTTTTTGGGGTTTTAAATGTCACTTAAAAATTATTAAAATATCAAAATCACTAAATTTCTAATCCAAAGCCCTAAAATAAAATTTTCGAGGATCAATTGCTCTAATTTTAAAGATTTGTAATTGCAATATCTATAATTAAAACATCAATTAACCAATTATAATTTAGATCCTTTTTAGATCTTATTTACAAAAGTTAACGTAAATGAGCGAAAAAAAGTGTTGCATCGTGTTTTTC
>NZ_JAFNNH010000036.1:0-2115 GCF_026536845.1 Gilliamella sp. B3023 | reverse complement strand
GTAGTCTAAAATGCATTATAATTTTCAACAGGCAACAGGCAACAGGCAACCTGGCCAACCTATCTTTTAAATTCGTCTAAGTCCATCACCCAGTTTAAATTTTTCACTAAAACTTATTTTTCCACGCAATCAAGTGAAATTCTGCGAATTTTCGCGCGTTCGCTTCCGCGATCCTCTTTCAGATCATCTTTTAGATCCTTCGATTTTCCCAAATTATCCCGGCAGATTGTTTTTTTCGTGGCTTTTTTTCTTCCTTTTTCCAGTCATGCATTGACATCACAGACAACAAGGAATGCGATACAGGGTAGTGTGCCGTATTTGACTTTCGACGGTGGTCGTACTCGTGCGTTTAACACTGATGCTTTGTTAAGAATTATTTTATCTGACGGCACGCAATACACGCCATCAAGGAATAATTCATCAATAACCCCAATTGAGTTACCTGTTCCCGGTCAAAGTTTTGCTGATATTGCTATGTTTGTACCAACTTATACTAATTCAGTCGCATTGAGTACCCTGATCGGTTCGCCTAATAATTATTGGGGGGATGATGATGGGGATAAAGATGTGACTATTACTGGTACGTTAAACTTATCTATTGTCGATAAAAATAACCAAACAGTATCACGCAATACTGTACCAGAAATTAGTAGGGCGCCTTATCGAATTATATTAACTAGTACAAATGGATCATTAACTACGCGTTATGGCTTTCCTCGAAGCCGTACTTTCAGTGCTAATAATGTTACTTATTATGTCAATCCTAAACCTGCTCCAGTGATTCGTTTTGCTAGTCCCTCAATTCGTGAAGGTAGCGGTGTTTATCGTGGTCCAGCCTCTATTTGGAATGAGAATATGGGCTTTCTCGTTCAATCAACTGAGCCATCACGTTATAGTTCAAACTTTCCTACAACGGGTGCTAACAATTTATACTTTGATTTAGTCATTGAGGGTAGTAATCAGGAGTTATATTGGGCTCCAGTTACTCGAGGTGGTATAACAGCGACTATGACCAATTCCACAAGTACAAGTGTACATATTACCTTAACTGGTCCAATTGCAACTCAGTCTCAACGTAATACAAATAATCCAGGTCGTGTTACTATTCCTACTTTACCTCAAACTTTTGAGTTAGTCGGTCGTGATAGGCGAGGCAATCCCATTGTCAAATATGGTTTTGTGTTAAAGCAATGGTTTGTTACTCGTGGTGGTGGCTTTTATAGTTTTTCTAACGCAAAAGATTGGTGTGATAGTATCGGTTATACTCTTCCTAAAGTAAAAGACTTTACCAATGCTAAGTATGGTAATTTAGGTGCTACCCCTTCATCATCAGATAATAATTATCAACGCCGAATAGGTGCAGGGTTCTTTACTGAATGGGGCTCTATGTACTCTTACTGGCATAGCACTGGCTTCAGCCACACTTGGCACTGGGCTACTCATCCATATAGTAGTTATCAGTATATTGTGAGTTCGACTGGAGGTGATGTTAGTTGGGATACAGGCATCTATCCTGTACTTTGCGTCTCACCTTAAACCTTATTTATTGGTTTTTATTCTTTGAAGGAGTCATTGAGTATAGGCATAATAACATCTCTTTGCCAAAGAAACGTTGACTTAAAACGACCTGTTGCAATAAAGGCAATATTGTGGCGTGAGTTAATGATATCTCCAAACTGGAGAAATTTTTTATAACAAAAAAATTGAGGAGCGGGGTTTTTGGGGTTTAAAATTCTGCTTTGAAATATTGCCTCTAATAAATAATTCCGCTTTAAACTGTGGCGCTTTTTAGTAGCCGTTTTTTTCACCAAAAAAAGTTGAGGAGTGGGGTTTTTGAGGTTTTAAATGTCACTTAAAAATTATTAAATGATCAAAATTACTAAATTTCTAATTCAAAGCCCTAAAATAAAATTTTTGAGGATCAATCGCTCTGATTTTAAAGATTTGTAATTTAGATATATTCAATTAAAACAATAGTTAACCAATTATAATTTAGATCCATTTTAGATCCTATTTACAAAAGTTAATGTAAATGAGCGAAAAAAAGTGTTGCATCGTGTTTTTCCAATCACTATACTTTTTACACGGTTTTAGCTACTAGGCTAAAATTTGACA
>NZ_JAFNNH010000035.1:0-2248 GCF_026536845.1 Gilliamella sp. B3023 | reverse complement strand
GTCAGATAAGGTGCACTACCCTGTATCGCATTCCTAGTTGTCTGTGATGTCAATGCATGACTGGAAAAAGGAAGGAAAAGAGCCACGGAAAAAACAATCTGCCGGGATAATTTGGAAAAATCGAAGGATCGAAAACAGGATCCAGAAAAGGATCTGAAAAAAGATCGAGAAAAGGATCGCGGAAGCGATCGCGCAAAAATTCGCAGAATTTCACTTGATTGCGTGGAAAAATAAGTTTCAGTGAAAAAATTAAACTGGGTGCTGGATTTAGACGAATTTAAAAGATAGGTTGGCCAGGTTGCCTGTTGCCTGTTGCCTGTTGAAAATTATAATGCATTTTAGACTACCTTGTCAAGTAATTTTTTGATTTATTTACAATTTTATACTTTTCTGTCAAATTTTAGCCTAGTAGCTAAAACCGTGTAAAAAGTATAGTGATTGGAAAAACACGATGCAACACTTTTTTTCGCTCATTTGCGTTAACTTTTGTAAATAAGATCTAAAAAGGATCTAGGTTATAATTGGTTAATTGATGTTTTAATTAGAGATATTGCAATTACAAATCTTTTAAATTATAGCGATTGATACTCAAAAATTTTATTTTAGGGCTTTGAATTAGAAATTTAGTGATTTGGATCATTTAATAATTTTTAAGTGACATTTAAAACCTCAAAAACCCCGCTCCTCAACTTTTTTTGAGATAAAATACCTAAAAAATAAACCCGCCTAAGCGGGTAATTGAAGCGTCGCTTAGCCGCAAAATCGCTTTTTATAGCTAAACGACGTTGACTCCTTGAGTCAGCTTACTTTTAATCACTCAACACTATTTTTTATCACCCCCGCCCCCGGCCTAAGGATTAAGGACGAAGGAATAAGAGCTAAGGATAGGCGCAAAGCCCGTACAAGTAGTTGAATTTGTCAAACCAACGTACATTACCGGTGGGTGAGTTGACGGTAAACTGGTTACGACCATCATAAGGGTCACTAGTCCAGTACAAACGGTTGGTGAAGCTAAAGTAATAGAACATTTCCCCCCACTCCGCTAAAAGACCAGCATCTATATGACGCATATAATGATTATCTGGCGAGGAAGGGGTGGCGCCGACTGAACCACGACAGTCAGAATGGTTGGTAGGACAAGATGCGTTTGTTAAATCCTTTACCTCAACAAGACGATAACCAAGACTATTACACCAAGATAAGGTATTAGGATAAGAGCCCTGCTTATCATCACGGTTGACGAACCACTGCTTCAAAGTAAAACCATATTTAATAACTGGATTACCATTATTGTCTCGACCGACCAACTCGAATGTCTGAGGCAAAGTAGGTTTAGAAATACGACCAGGATAGGATGAATTCTGTTGGGAATAAGTAGCGTAAGGACCAGTTAAAGTAACACGAACGCTTGTAGCAGTAGAATTAGACATTGTGACGGTGATACCTCCCTGAGAAACAGGAGACCAAGACAATGGCTGACTACTACCGGTAATGAGTAAATCAAAGTACAATCCATTAAGACCAGTTGTAGGAAAGTTTCTACCGTAAGAAGATGGGCCAGTTGACTGAGGGATAAAACCCTTAGCAGGGTCCCACATTGAAGATGGACCAGCAAAATCAAAAGTTGGTTCCCAATAGTCATCACCACGCTTACCACCAAATAAGCTAGGCCGAACAAAACAAACCACCGCCCCAGCCTTAGGATTGACGTAATAAGTCACATTACGGGCACTGAAAGTACTACGATTAGGAAAACCGTAACGAGTAGATAATGTACCGTCAGTACTAGATAACGTAACACGATAAGGTGCAGAATCAGTACATGTCGTTAACACTGTATCACGTGATACAGGCCGATTGTTTTTATCAACGATAGATAAACTTAAAGAACCTGTAGCACTAACACCAGAATCACCATCATCATCTCCCCAATAATTATTAGGTGGACCGATAAGTGAACTCAAAGCGACTGAATTAGTATCAGTAGGAACGAACATACGAATATCAGCAAAACTCTGACCCTCAACCGGTAAAGAGATTGGTGCTGAAGAAGATGAAGTATTGGTAGAAGGCGTGTACCTAGTTCCGTCAGATAAAGTAATCCCAAGCAGACCGTTAGCATCATCCGCACGAGTACGACCACCATCGAAAGTCAAATAAGGAGGAGTACCCTGTATCTGATTTGCTGTTGTCTGTGATGTCAATGCGTGACCCGAAAAAGGAAGGAAAAAGACCACGAAAAAAACAA
>NZ_JAFNNH010000034.1:0-2260 GCF_026536845.1 Gilliamella sp. B3023 | reverse complement strand
AGCTAAAACCGTGTAAAAAGTATAGTGATTGGAAAAACACGATGCAACACTTTTTTTCGCTCATTTGCGTTAACTTTTGTAAATAGGATCTAAAAAGGATCTAAGTTATAATTGTTTAACTATTGTTTTAATTAAATATATCAAAGTTACAAATCTTTAAAATCAGAGCAATTGATCTTCAAAAATTTTATTTTAGGGCTTTGAATTAGAAATTTAGTGATTTTGATATTTTAATAATTTTTAAGTGAAATTTAGAACCTCAAAAACCCCGCTCCTCAACTTTTTTTGATGGAAAAAAACGGCTACTAAAAAACGCCACAGCTTAAAGCGGAATTATTTATTTGAGACAACATTGCAGAATTTAAAACCCCAAAAACCCCGTTCCTCAACTTTTTTTGCGATAAAATCGCCTCAAAAATAAACCCGCCGAGGCGGGTAATTGAAGTCTCGCTTAGCCACAAAATTGCTTTTTATGGCTAAACGACGTTGACTCGAAGCTTATTTTTAATGACTTAATACTATTTTTCCTCACCCCCAACCCTCGGCACTAAAGATTAAGGACGAAGAAATAAGAACTAAGGATAGGTGCAAAGCCCGAAGACGTTTTCGCTGGTCGAATCCACAGCACCGTTGTCCGAGTGCACGATAAACTGTTCACGGCCATTGGAATCACTAGTAAAGAACCAATTGGCGTTGACAGGAAGGTCAATGGCTGAATAATCGGACATATGCCCCCACTCCGCGAAAAGGCCAGAACCAATATGACGCATAAAATGATTACTAGGTGAGGAAGGGGTGGCGCTGGCAGCGCCTCGACAACTTAAATTTGTATTACGACAAGATGCATTGGTTAAATCCTTTACGCTAGGCATTCGATAACCAAAACTATTACACCATGATAAATGATCAGAATAATAGCCATGCACATCACCACGGCTGAGGAACCACTGCTTCAAAGTAAAACCATATTTAACGACTGGATTACCTTGAGCGTCACGACCAACCAACTCGAATGTCTGAGGTAAAGAAGGCTTAGCAATAAAACCAGGATTGCTAGAATTCCATTGGGATTCGGTAGCGTAGGGACCAGTTAAAGTAACGCGAACGAAGTGAGAGCTAGAATAAGACATTGTAGCTGTAATACCTCCCTTAGAAACGGAAGACCAAAACAAAGGTTGACTAACATTACTAATCTCTAAGCCAAAACGCAAATTATTAATACCAGTAGTAGGAAAGTTTTGACCGTAAGAGGATGGGTCTGTTTTTTGTGTGAGAAAACCATAATAAGGGTCCCACATCGAAGCTGGACCAGCATAATCATCTGTACCAAAAATCAAATTAGGTATGGCAAAATCAATTCTAGCACAAACTGATGTACCAAGCTTTGGATTGACGTAATAAGTCACACTACTTTCACGGAAAGTACTACTACTAGGAACACCATAACGTGTGGACAATGTACCATCAGTACTAGTTAATGTAACACGATAAGGTGCAGAATCATTACATGTCGTTAACACAGTATCACGCGACACTAGTTGATTGTTTTTATCGACGATAGATAAACTTAAACGACCAGTAGCTGTAACACCAGCATCACCATCATCATCTCCCCAATAATTATTAGGTGGACCGATAAGAGTACTTAAATCGACTGAATTAGTATTAGTCGGTACAAACATATCAATATCAGCAAAACTCTGTCCCTCAACCGGCAAGGAGATAGGTCTTGAAGAAGATGATGAATTGGTAGAAGGCGTGTACCTAGTTCCGTCAGATAAAGTAATCCCAAGCAGACCGTTAGCATCAACAACACGTGTACGACCACCATCGAAAGTCAAATACGGCGCACTACCCTCAATATGATTTTTTGTTGTCTGTGAAGTCAATGCATGACTGGGAAAAGAAAGAAAAAACACCACGAATAGACCTAAATGGATCCACCGGGATAATTGTAGAAGATATAAGGATCTAAAAAAGGATCCAGAAAACGATCGCGCGAAAATTCGCAGAATTTCACTTGATCGCATGAAAAAATAAGCGATAGTGAAAAATTTAAGTTGGGAGCTGGACTTAGACGAATTTAAATTAGAGGTTGGCCAAGTTGCCTGTTGCCTGTTGCCTGTTGAAAATTATAAAACATATGCGACAATCCTGTCAAGTAATTTTTTGATTTATTTGCAATTTTATGCTTTTTTTATCAAATTTTAGCTTCTTTGCTAAAATTGTTAAAAAAGTATAGTGATTGGAAAAACACGAT
>NZ_JAFNNH010000033.1:0-2368 GCF_026536845.1 Gilliamella sp. B3023 | reverse complement strand
AAGATCTTAATGCCTTTGATTCAAGCCAAAGAGGGTATCAAGCAGTAATACATGTATCGAAAGATCGGGGCAAAAGTTATCAAGAGTTATCGCTTCCCGAACAAGAGATGAGATGGATTTATCCCAGCAATGATTATTCATTAATAAAAGCTCAAAGTAGATTACCAGACAACAGTAAAAAAAATTCCATGTATCTTTTAGATAACAACAGTTTAAAAATCGTTAAAATAGATGAATATGATTCTGAAGCTGATATCTCCTATTATAATTTTAATGGAAAATATGCCGTGTATTCCCATAACAAGGCATTAAAACTGGTTAATTTATTGAATCGAGAGGAACAGTATCCTTTACCCTACGAATTAAACAACCGTTCTTTTTGGGTTACTGCTGATGATACATTACTTATTCTAGATGCCAAACAAGTCATTCGCTACGACCCGAAAAATAATACAAAAACCGTCATACAGCAATTACATAATAATTATGATGTGCTGACTTATAAGGATGGTGAATATTTTTTTACTAAATTCAATGAAAATAAGTCTAAAGGTGGAGGTTCTTATTATAATAATAAAGAAGAGCTTTTATATACTTTCGAAAAAGGGGATAGAAGCCGATATTATCGCTATAAAAATTTTGTATGCGACTATAAACTTATTTCATCCCTTTATCCTATTTTCCGATATTCTTATGACTATGGACAAACTTGGTTTGAACAAAAGTTTACAGGCTTTTTTTCAGCCTCTTATCCAATTGGATTTTATAAAGATAAATTCATCATTTTTCATGCATCATTCCATGATAAACCAGATCCTGAAGATCGAGGGGGACGAATTTTAATCGGTGAGTTTGAAAAATAAAAAAATCTTATGGGAACAAGTAAAAGAGATTTACCTTTTTATCCGAAAAATATATCTAAATACATGCAGAAATCGAAAATAAAATGAAAATAATAGCTCTCTGTTTACTTGTTCCTTTTATCGCTAATTGCAGCAAAGGAAATGTGTCTAACGCCATTAAAACAAATATAGAATCAAAAGATGAAAACTTCATTCTTAGTCATTCCCTTACCTTAATAGATGGTGAAAAAATCTCATTATCAAATATATATACCATACCTAACAATATAGATTCTATACAAGTGGATAATGTGCAATTTGAAGCAACATTGTCTGATTATTGTGGGAAAGGAAACTATATATATGATGAAGAAAAAATGGATGGTTTTTTATCTAAAAAAATCGAATTTATCCTTTATTATCAATATAAAAAGACTAATACAGAACCCACTGCATTTAACTTTAAACAAGATAATACAAATCTTTACTTAACCGTTACTAACCATGAAATAATTACAAAATATTGTAGTAAAACAAATATACGAACACGAAATACCGCATTTTTATTAAAGGTTTATTCAAACGGAGCTAGATATAATTTACTGGCTATTAATGATGTAAAACCTATTGAATAAATATTAAAACAAAAGAATAATGAGGTGAAAAATTTATTTGGCAAGTATAACCGATAATTGAAAAAGAAGACTAAACCAATGAAATATATTTTAACAATATTAAGCTTTTTAGTTATAGGATGTGTAAATAGTAACATTCAAGGTATTTATTCATTATCTAATAACAGAGTTTGTCACGAACCATTGAAAATAGAATTAACAAATAGTGAAACTAATAATCTAAAAAAGTTTTCAATAAACTTTATAGAAAAAAAAAGCAACGCACAAGAATTCAGTCATATGAAAAAAATTTATGACCCAATGATTGAAAAAAATGATAAAAGATTTATAAAGACAGAAACATACTTAAAAGTGAACAATAAAACCTATATAAATAATTTGAACGATAACGAATCCATGAAAATTTATGACTATTATGGTTATTGGAAACCCTTGAATAAGGATATTATTAAAGTTTCATATTATGAAGATAGTGAGGTTAAAATTCAGGATAACAAAAATAATACAATTACTTTACAAGGAATACCCTATATAAATAAGGCCCAAACGCATTTTACTACCTTTTACATAGATTATGAACAATCAAAATCCATTATAGATTTATATGAGATTGAAAATAATCATATCAAGCATATTTCTTGTTTCGAAACAGAAAAATGGATTATTTGGGATTTGGCTTGGAATGACAATATTTTATACATAAAAGTAACTGATACTATTTGGAACGAAAAAGGTTTTTATAGCACTGATTATAAATATAAAAAATTAATTATTGAAAAAATCAACTAACTTCTTGATAAAAATTAGAACGCAAATTTGTGGATAAACAAATTGATGAATTGAATTAAAGGTTGTGTAGTAAACAAACGATTATTATGCTTATCACTCTCA
>NZ_JAFNNH010000032.1:0-2374 GCF_026536845.1 Gilliamella sp. B3023 | reverse complement strand
GCTAAAACCGTGTAAAAAGTATAGTGATTGGAAAAACACGATGCAACACTTTTTTTCGCTCATTTACGTTAACTTTTGTAAATAGGATCTAAAAAGAATCTAAGTTATAATTTGTTAACCGCTGTTTTAATTGAATATATTACAATTACAAATCTTTAAAATTAGAGCGATAGATCCTCAAAAATTTTATTTTAGGGCTTTGAATTAGAAATTTAGTGATTTTGATATTTTAATAATTTTTAAGTGACATTTAAAACCCCAAAAACCCCATTCCTCAACTTTTTTTACGATAAAAAACCGCAAAAATAAACCCGCCGAGGCGGGTAATTCAAACGTCGCTAAGCCACAAAATCGCTATTTTATAACTCAACGACGTTAGCTCCTAACTTACTTTTAATAACTTAATTTTATCTTTTCCCCCCTGTTCTAAGAATTAAGGTGAAGGACGAAGAAATTAACTAAGGATAGACGCAAAGCTCGTGAGAGGCCACGTTGAAGGAACCTCCCCAGACCACAGCACCGTCTTCGATCACGACAACCGGACTAGGTCCAACCTTGTCATCAGTCCAGAACCACATGTAGCGGACTGTACCAATACCAAATCCTGGGTAATCGTATAGATTACCCCACTCCGAAATAAAACCAGCACCAATACGACGCTGGTAATGATTATCAGGGGAGGAAGGAGTGGCGCTAGGTATGACTGCATCTGTACGAACTGCATTGGTTAAATCCTTGACACGAGGCATTCGATAACCAAGACTATTACACCAAGATAAATTATCATAATGAGAGTCTTCCCTAGAACCACGCAGGACAAACCACTTTCTTAACGTAAAACCATATTTAACAACTGCATTACCTCTACTATCACGACCAACTAACTCAAAAGTTTGGGGTAAAGATGGCTTTGGTATAAGACCTGGATTACTAGAATTGATTTGGGATTCAGTGGCGAAAGGACCGGTTAAAGTAACGCGCACCGCTCCTGAATTAATTGGGGAATTTGTCATTGTAGCAGTAATTCCACCAAGAGAAACCGGTGACCAAGACAACGAAGCTCCACCACCAATAACTAAATCAAAGTACAAACCACGAGCACCAGTAGTTGGAAAGTTTAAACCATAAGATGATGAGGAAGTTGACTGAGGAAGAAAACCATTATCCGGGTCCCAAATCGAAACAGGACCAGCATAATCATCAGATAGATATTCCTGATTATCACCAAGCTTGCCATACATTAAGTTAGGCCTAGCAAAACATATCATTGGTGATGCATTAGGATAAATATAATAGGTCGCATTACTTGCGCTGAAACTACTACTACTAGGAACACCATAACGTGTGGCTAATGTCACATCTGTACTGCTTAATTTTACCTGATAAGGTGCCTTACAAATTTCTGGTACTGCATTACGAGATACCGCACGGCCGTTTTTATCGACGATAGATAAACTTAAAGAACCGGTAGCTGAAATGTCTCCATCACCATCATCATCACCCCAATAATTATAAGGTGGATCGATAAGCGTACTTAAAACGACTGAATTAGCATTAGTAGGAACCAACATACCAATATCAGCAAAACTCTGCCCCGCGTCTGGCAAGACGATTGGTGTTGAAGAAGATGAAGGATTGTTTAAAGGCGTATATTGTGTACCATCAGATAGTGTAATCCCAAGCAGACCGTTAGCATCAACAACACGAGTACGACCACCATCGAAAGTTAAATACGGCGCACTACCCTGTATCGCATTCCTAGTTGTCTGTGAAGTTAATGCGTGCCCCGAAAAAGGAAGAAAAAGAGCCACAAAAAAAACAATCTGCCGGGATAATTGAGAGAAGGATCGAAAAAAGGATCGCGCGATAATGCGCAGAATTCCGTAGAATTGCGCGGAAAAATAAGTATCGGTATAAAATAGATGTCGGAAGCTAAACTTAGACGAATTTAAATTATAGGTTGGCCAAGTTGCCTGTTGCCTGTTGCCTGTTGAAAATTATAAAACATGTGCGACAATCCTGTCAAGTAGTTTTTTGATTTATTTGAAATTTTACACTTCTAAGCTGCGTTTTAGCCTCGTAGCTAAACCGCGTAAAAAGTATAGTGATTGGAAAAACACGTTGCAACACTTTTTTTCGCTCATTTACATTAACTTTTGTAAATAGGATCTAAAAAGGATCTAAAAAAGATCTGAAAAATAATTGATTAACTCCTGTTTTAATTGAAGATATTATTACAAATCTTCAAAAAATGATTAAAGATCCTCGAAAATTTTATTTTAGGGATTTGAATTAGAAATTTAGTAAGTTTGATCATTTAAAACTTTTTAAGTGAAATTTAAAACCTCAAAAACCCCGCTCCTCAACTTTTTTT
>NZ_JAFNNH010000031.1:0-2614 GCF_026536845.1 Gilliamella sp. B3023 | reverse complement strand
TAGAAATTTAGTAAGTTTGATCATTTAAAACTTTTTAAGTGAAATTTAAAACCTCAAAAACCCCGCTCCTCAACTTTTTTCGATAAAACACAACAAAATAAATTATTCCCAGTTAAAACTGTGTTTTAAACACTTCAAGTCAACTATCTAACGGACTTATTGCTATTTCCAGTTTATTTACTCAAGTTATATGAATTATCGAATAAAAGTTAAGGAGAAACACAAAGTCCGTTGTAGTTGCGTAATCGGTCCACGAATAGTACATCACCGAAGTACGAGCCCACAACAAACGGCTGATTATATGAAGGATTAGTATCAACCGTCCAATAACTGTCAAAGGAAAAATTGGCTTGTGAGTAATTTTTCATCAATCCCCACTCGGTAAAGAATCCTGTGCCGATTCTACGCTGATAATAATTGCCGTTTGAAGAAGGGGTTGCACCAACTGAACCTTCACAATCATTAGTTAAACTATTTTGCAGGAATACGCTATTTTACCCATCCCTAACTTCTGTGCTTACTTAGACAAGAGGACTAAGGATAGGCACAAATCACGCTGTTATCGTCGATAGCCCAACCAACATCACCGTAGGCCGCGAACACGGCAAACTGATAGCTACCATTTGAATCACTAGTCCAGTACCCATAACGATCAAACCCAATTCCTGAGTAACTCAGCATTCGCCCCCATTCCGTAAAAAAACCTGCACCAATCCGACGCTGGTATAAATTATTAAGTGATGAAGGCGTAGCTCCAACTGAACCTTGACAGTAAGGGTGAGAACCACTTCCTTGACAAGAAGCATTAGTTAAATCCATTACGAGAGGCATTCGATAACCTATATTATTACACCAAGATAAGGTATTAGAATAAGAGTCTTCTATTCCACCGCGGTTGACAAACCACTGCTTTAACGTAAATCCATATTTAACAACAGCATTACCTCGACTGTCTCGACCGACCAACTCGAATGTCTGGGGCAAAGATGGCCTAGGTATATTACCAGGATTGCTAGACATATGCTGAGATGAGGTAGCAACAGGTCCACTTAATGTAACTCGAACCCTTTTACTTGTAGAATCGCTCATTGTAGCGGTTATACCTCCGTGAGAAACTGGTTCCCAAGACAAGGACTGATTAATACCACCAATATCTAAATCAAAGTACAAACCATGAGCACCAGTAGTCGGAAAATTTAAACTATAAGATGATGGTATAGTTGATTGAGGAAGAAAACCATTATCAGGATCCCAAATCGAAGTCGGACCAGCATAATAGCCTGTACCATACATCAAAATTGGCTTAGCAAAACAAACCTTCGGCGATGCCTTAGGATTTATATAATAGATCACACTACTGGCGTCAAAACTACGAGTATTAGGAAAGCCATAACGTGTGATTAAGGCAACATAAGTATTGGCTAAATTAAGTCGATAAGGTGCATTACAAATTTCTGGCACGGTATTACGTGATACTACTTTGTTGTTTTTGTCCACGATAGATAAACTTAAATTACCTGTAGCGGTAATGTCACCATCGCCATCATCATCTCCCCAATAATTGTAAGGTGAACTGACAAGAGTACTCAATGCTATGGAATCAGTATCTACTGGCACTAACATGCTAATATCAGCAAAACTTTGACCTGTTACTGGTAATTCTATTGGTGTAGTTGATGAATTGTTGGTTGACGGCGTATATCTAACGCCATTAGATAAAGATATCCCAAGCAGACCATCAGTATTAATTGTTCGTGTAAGACCACCGTCAAAGGTTAAATACGGGGCATTACCGTGAATAACACTTGATGTTTTAGAAGTTAATGCATGGCTAGAAAAAGAAATAGGAAGTAAAAGAGCCACCGCTCCCCCTATAAAGATCTGCCGGGATAATTTGGATCGATGAAAGGATCGGAAAAAAGATCGCACGAAAATTGGTGGAATTGTGCTTAATCGAGTGAAAAAATAAACTTTTGTGAAAAAAGGACGTTGGGAGCTTAATTTAGACGAATTTAAAGTATAGGTTGGCCAAGTTGCCTGTTGCCTGTTGCCTGTTGGAAATTATAATACATAATCGACAGTCCTGTCAAGTAAATTTATGATTTATTTTAATTTTATTGTGAATTTGATTAAAATTTATTCTTTAATGTAATGATGAAAAAGTATAGTGAACAGAAAAAAACGACGCAATATCTGTTTTTACTTTTATTGCTAATTTTCGTAAAGATAAAACGCTTTACATGCTAAAAATGACAGCTAATTATTGTTTTAATTAGTTAATATCGACTTTACAATATTTAACAGTTGTAATAATGAAAAATTTAGCATTTGATTTTAGTGACGTATGAGTTTGAGGTGTAATTTAACATCCCAAAAACCCTGCTCCTCAACTTTTTTGGATGCAAAAAACGGCCACTAAAAAACGACATAGCTTAAAGCGGAATTATTTATTTTAGACAATATTTCAAAACAGAATTTAGACCCCAAAAACCCCGCTCCTCAACTTTTTTTGCGATAAAATCGCCTCAAAAATAAACCCGCCGAGGCGGGTAATTGAAGCGTCGCTTAGCCGCAAAATCGCTTTTTTTATGGCTAAACGACGTTGACTCCTTGA
>NZ_JAFNNH010000030.1:0-7427 GCF_026536845.1 Gilliamella sp. B3023 | reverse complement strand
TCCTAATAATTATTGGGGTGATGATGATGGAGATTCTGGCGTTAGTGCTACAGGTTCTTTAAGTTTATCTATCGTCGATAAAAACGGTCAAACGGTATCACGTAATTCAGTGTTAACGACTTGTAATTCTCCTTACAAGGTTACGTTATCTAGTACTAACGGCACATTATCTACTCGTTACGGATTTCCTAATCGTAGTACTTTCAGTGCTAGTAATGTGACTTATTACGTCAATCCTAAAGCTGGGCCTGTGGTTTGTTTCGTCAGACCTAATTTAATGTATGGTAAGCGTGGTGATGATAGTTATACCCCATCTTGGGATTTTGCTGGCCCAGCTTCGATGTGGGACCCTGATAGGGGGTTTCTCACTCAAAAAACAGACCCTCTCTATTACGGTCAAAACTTTCCTACTACAGGTCTTAATGGATTGTACTTTGATTTAGATATTAGTGGTAGTAGTCAGCCATTGTCTTGGTCTCCAGTTTCTCGGGGTGGTATCACAGTCACAATGTCTAATTCTACTGCTACAAGCGTACGCGTTACTTTAACTGGTCCTTACGCTACCACATCCCAGCATCGTTCAAACAATCCTGGTCGTATTTCTACACCATCTTTGCCTCAGACATTCGAGTTGGTCGGTCGTGACAATAATGGTACTCCAGTTGTTAAATATGGTTTTACATTGAAGCAGTGGTTCGTCAACCGTGATTTTATTCCGGGCTTGTATCATGATCATTTATCTTGGTGTAATCGTATTGGTTATCGAATGCCTCGCCTAAAGGATTTAACCAACTCGGTTCGTATAGCATATCCTACTATCTCTGGCGCCACCCCTTCCTCGCCGGGTAATCATTACATGCGTCATATAGGTTCTGGCTTTTTCACTGAGTGGGGAAATATGGGCGATTACTCTAGTGTTAGCTTCAAAAAAGAAATTAGTGACAATTATTTCTGGACTAGTGACCCGGATTATGGTTCTGATAACAGGTTTCTCGTGAGTCCAATCAACGGTTCAGTGAATTATAGCTACGTCAACTACTATGGGCTTTGCGTCTATCCTTAGCTCTTATTCCTTCGTCCTTAATCCTTAGGGCCGGGGTTGGGGGTGAGGAAAAAAGTATTAAGCAATTAAAAGAAAGCTACGAGTCAACGTCGTTTAGCCATAAAAAGCGATTTTGTGGCTTAGCGACGTTTGAATTACCCGCGGGTTTATTTTTGAGGTGTTTTATCACAAAAAAAGTTGAGGAGCGGGGTTTTTGAGGTTCTAAATCCAACTTTTTAATATTGTTTTATATGAATAATCCAGCTTTAAGCTGTGGCGTTTAGTTGTGTTTTTATATCAAAAAGTTGAGGATTTTTGGGGGATGAATTTGGTTTTATAAAACTCCCCTCAATTTTAAACACTGAAATTTTTAAGATGTTTTTAAGTGGTGATATACCACCGATATTGAACAATATCGGTGGCTGGTTTTGTTACATTTTTTCAACCGTTTTAATACCAAGCATATCTAAACCGGTTTTAAGGGTTTTTGCTGTTAAAGATGCCAGTTTTAGACGGCTATGTTTCAAGTCTTCATTTTCGGCTGCCAAAATTGGGCAGTGCTCATAGAAGCTAGAAAATAGAGTGGCGATATCATACAAATAGGCGCACAGCACATGCGGTGTGCCTTCTACAGCAACGGTTGAAACGGTTTCATCAAATTGAATTAATCGAATTGCTAATGTTCGCTCTTTGTCCGTGCCTAAATTGATATTACCAGTTAAGCTATCTTCGTTGATATTTGATTTTCTAAACACCGACAGTACGCGTGTATAGGCATATTGTAGATATGGTGCAGTATTGCCTTCAAATGACAACATGTTATCCCAATCAAAAACATAATCGGTGGTACGATTTTTGGATAGGTCGGCATATTTCACTGCGCCAATCGCTACTGCATCAATCACTTTGGCAAGTTCTGTTGGAGAAAGATCGGGATTTTTACTTTTAATGAGTGCTTCTGCACGCTCTGTTGCTTCGTCAAGCAGGTCGTTTAATTTTACGGTATCACCTGAGCGAGTCTTAAACGGCTTGCCGTCTTTACCTAACATCATTCCAAACATGTGGTGTTCAAGTTTTAAGGATTCTGGTACATATTTCGCTTTATGTACGATATCCCAAACTTGTTCTAGATGTTGGTGTTGACGTGAATCGGTATAATATAAAATACGTTCAGCATGAAGTGTTTCGTAACGATATTTTACACAGGCAATGTCGGTTGTTGCATAAAGATAGCCACCATCACGTTTTTGGATAATAACGCCCATTGGTTCGCCTTCTTTATTTTTATATTCATCTAGAAATACGACGATGGCACCGTCACTTTCAACCGCTAATTTTTTCTGTTTTAGATCGGCAACAATGCCTGGTAGCATACTGTTATAGATGCTTTCGCCCATTGTATCTTCAACCGATAAGGTGACATTAAGGCGTTTATATGTGGCAATGTTTTGTGTCATGGTGATATCCACCAGTTTTCGCCACATTTCACGACAATATTGGTCACCACCTTGAAGTTTTACGACATAATTACGGGCTTTTTCGGCAAAGGCTTCGTCTTCGTCGTAATGTTTTTTTGCTGCGCGATAGAACGATTCTAAATCTGAAAGTTCCATGTCATTGGCATGTTCGTTTTCCATTTTTTCAAGATAGGCGATTAACATCCCAAATTGGGTTCCCCAATCTCCAACATGGTTGGCTCGGATAACATTATGACCAAGAAAGCTTAATACTCGGACACTAGCATCACCAATAATAGTTGAGCGTAAATGGCCGACGTGCATCTCTTTTGCTACGTTTGGTGCAGAGTAATCAACCACAATAGTTTGTGGTTTGGCTGGTAAAGTAATATTCAGTTTATCACTATTTAGCGCGACTTCGTTTTGTTCAGCAATCCAACTATCTTTTAAAAAGATATTAATAAAACCAGGACCGGCGATCTCGATTTTATCGGCAATATCATCAATATCAAGATGTTGTAAAACTTTTTCAGCTAATGCTCGTGGTGGCATTCCCAATTTTTTAGCGGTAGACATGATACCATTTGCTTGGTAATCACCAAATTGGGCTTTAGCTGATTGCTTGATTAAAGCGTCGCAGTTTTTATCAGCACCCGCCATAATCATTGCTTGAGAAACACGTTGTGTTAATAGTTGTTGAATATTCACACTGAACCTAATCGATTAAAATAAAATGCCCAATATAATACTGATAAATTGATAAATTGTCACTGTGGGATTAGTTAAGGACAAGTAAATAGCTGATTCTTTTATAAACAAAATTTTTTTATTTAGATGTAATTTATTAACTTAATTATAAAATAGATAAAAAAATAAAGAGAAAACAGGTGCCGAAATTTATTTAACTACCTGATTATCAATATCCTTTTGCTCTTTTCAACGTTGGTGTTTGCTCAAGGCCATCTGCAACAACTCAGATTCACAATTGACAAAATAGTATGATAATTATGGTGAAAATATCTTTTTGGATGAATATGCAAAACTCACTCCCCCCTTAAATAAGCAAGAAATCGATTTTCCGATTACAAATGGGGCTAAGCCGAAATTTTATAAAGCTATCAGTTTGATCAAGCGCAGTTACTCTCTTCCAAAATCATAGATAAGTTTGCAGGCAACCGTTGAAGGTAACTATTTACAATTATACCTTCACCCTCTAAACTAATGTCGTTCTCAACGGGGTGCCCTAGTGGGCTGAGAGTGTCAGATTGACTGACATAACTCGTCGAACCTGAACTGGATAATGCCAGCGGAGGGATTTGAGTTATTATATCTGCTCAAACCTTTTGTCTTTTACCTATTTCTTTGGAGGCAAAATGTTTTGTAAAAACTTTTTACTACCTGTTATTTTTCTATTTTCACTTTTTAACCCATTAGCCAATGCAGAACTGCCTACTTTGACGGTTTATAGCTATAATTCCTTTATGTCACAATGGGGACCCGGTGAGGCTATCAAAAAAGGGTTTGAAGCCCAATGCAATTGCCAACTTGAGGTTGTGACATTAGGTGATGGTGTGTCGGTTTTAAATCGTATTCGTCTTGAAGGCGATAAAACGAATGCGGATGTTATTTTAGGGTTAGATAACAACCTATTAGAGCAAGCCAAACAAGCGAATATTCTTATTCCTCATCAAATCGCTAAACCCGACAATCTTAACACCAATTGGTGGGATGATAGTTTTATGCCTTATGATTTTGGTTATTTTGCTTTTATCTACAATAATAACAAAGTCAAAAATCCACCTCATTCTTTACATGAATTGGTCGAAAATAAAGCCGGTTGGAAAATCATCTACCAAGATCCAAGAACCAGTACACCAGGACTCGGTTTACTATTTTGGGTAAAAAAAGTTTATGGTGATAAAGCAGCCGAAGCGTGGCAACAAATCGCTAAAAACACGGTGACGGTCACCAAAGGTTGGAGCGAAGCTTATGGTATGTTTTTAAAAGGCGAAGCGGATTTTGTACTTAGTTACAGTACATCGCCAGTGGCACATATCATTAATGAAAACGAGCATCACTACGAAGCAGCTATTTTTGATGAAGGGCACTATCGTCAAGTTGAAGTAGCCGGAATTATTAAATACAGTCAAGAAATTGACCTAGCGCGCCAATTTTTACGTTATTTGCTGACACCTGAAGTCCAACACCAATTTGCTGAGAAAAATGTGATGTATCCGATTATCAAAACGGATCTACCTAATGCCTTTGCGCAAATTAATTCGGTCAATAAATCGTTAGAATTTGAGCCAGCAGAGATTGAAAAACATCAAAAAGCTTGGATTCGAGAATGGCAATCGGCAATTAGTAAATAGATCCGTATCGCCAATGTTGAAATTTAAATCGTTATTACCCGGAATGAGTGCAGCGAGCTTAATACTCATTATCTTAAGCTCGGCGCTTATTGCTATTTGGCGATTTGCCTTAGAGTCAGGAAATTTGACGATTTATCTTGATAGTTATGTGCTTCATATTGTTTGGATCACTTTTTATCAAGCTTTGTTATCGACAATACTTTCGCTGGCATCAGCAATATTAATGGCTAAGGCGCTCTCCTTTATTGATTTTAAAGGTAAAAAGTTACTGATAAAAATAATGCCAATTACCTTCATTTTACCCGCTTTAGTGGTTGTGACAGGGTTGTTGTCGGTATATGGGCAACAAGGTTTACTGGCTTACATTTGCCAAGTACTGCATATCCCATTTTCATTTCCTATTTATGGCTTGCAAGGTATTTTGTTGGCGCATGTTTTTTTGAATTTTCCTTATGCTTGTGTGCTCTTTTACAAAACATTAAACAGTGTTGCTATAGAACAAAGACAGTTAGCGGCACAACTTAATTTTTCAACATTTACCTATTTTAAATTACTTGAATGGCCGTTACTTCGTAGACAAATATTGCCTATGGCAGCACTTATTTTTATGCTCTGTTTTTCGAGTTTTGCCATAGTGCTTGCATTGGGTGGTGGTCCAAAATATACCACGCTGGAAGTGGCTATTTATCAAGCTGTGCGAGACTTTGATCTATTACAAGCCGCATTACTATCTTGCGTGCAGTTGGTTTGCTGTATTGTTTTTATCAGCTTGATGCAGAAAATAAATAGAAATGATAGAAAGCTGAGTGTTAAATTTAGTCACTCCAACTATCAATTACCGATAACCAATTGGTTAAAAATGATTAGTATGATAATTATCGTAATAGGGGGATTATTTATATTGTCCCCGATGATTACTATACTTTTTCAAGGTTTCTATTTTTTCCAAATCTCATTACTCACATCGATGTTGCAACAAGCCTTTCTCTATTCAATCCTTATTGCTATAGGTTCGGCTATGATAGCGATGTTACTTGGGTTACTTTTGCTATGGACCAATTGCCGACTATTGATTAACCAACAACGTCAATTAAGCAATCGGCTTATGATGGTTGCCTCCTTGATATTAGCTATACCAAACATGGTATTAGCATCGGGATTGTTTTTATTGTTATTCGGTTTTAGTCATAACACTGTTTTTATCTGCTTATTAATTATGGTTTGTAATGGGTTAATGGCGTTACCTTTCATCCTTAAAAATTTAGCTACGCCGATGTATGATATTACGGCACGCTATTGGCAATTAACCCAAACCCTTAATATCAATGGTTTAACGCATTTTTATTTGGTCGATTTCAAGGGGTTAAAAAGTCTTATGCTGATGAGTTTTGCCCTTGCTGCCATATTGTCATTGGGCGATTTTGGGGTAATAGCTCTGTTTGGCGGGCAGTCGGTGACCACGTTACCTTATTATTTATATCAACAGATATCGCATTATCATTATCAAGAAAGTATCGTGACAGCCGCGATATTATTACTTTTATCCTTTAGTTTATTGGTTGTGATGGATTATGATCGAACTTCAAAAAATTGAATATCAATATGACAACTTCAACATGCACTTTATGCTAAATATTGCTGCTAAAGAGCGGGTTGTTATTGTCGGTCCAAGTGGCGCGGGCAAAAGTACATTACTTAGCTTGATTGCGGGGTTCATCTTTCCTAAATCAGGGCAAATCATCTTAAATAACCAAAATGTCACAACAACGTTACCCGGTAAACGCCCGGTATCGATGCTATTTCAACAAAATAACTTATTTAGCCATCTAACGGTTGAACAAAATATTGCTTTAGGCATTAAGCCGACATTAAAACTGAGTCGCGCTGAACAAATGACTATTAATGATATTCTGGTTCGTGTCGGGCTGGAAGGCTTTAACCATCGCTATCCCGAACAGCTATCGGGTGGCCAACGGCAACGCGTGGCACTGGCTCGCTGTCTTATACAACATCGTCCTATATTATTATTAGATGAGCCATTTTCTGCTCTTGACCAAGCTCTGCGCTTTGAAATGTTGGCATTGGTTAATCAGGTTTGTAGTGAATTTAATCTGACCTTAATGATGGTATCGCATTATCTGGATGAGTCACTTAGCCATTTTTCCCGCTGTGTGGTTATTGAAAATGGAAACGTCATATTTAATGCAGAACCAAAACAGCTAGCTGAAAATCAAGAGATAGCTAAATTGTTAGGGATAAGTTATTATTCAGAATTAGAATCCTCCGTAAAAAAAAGTTGAGGAACGGGGTTTTTGGGGTGTTAAATTTCATTTAAAAATTATTAAATGATCCAAATCACTAAATTTCTAATTCAAAGCCCTAAAATAAAATTTTTGAGGATCAATCGCTATAATTTAAAAGATTTGTAATTGCAATATCTTCAATTAAAACATAAGTTAATCAAATATTGGTTAGATCCTTTTTAGATCCTATTTACAAAAGTTAACGTAATTGAGTGAAAAAAAGTGTTGCATCGTGTTTTTCCAATCACTATAC
>NZ_JAFNNH010000003.1:119212-209165 GCF_026536845.1 Gilliamella sp. B3023 | reverse complement strand
GATGTCAATGCGTGACCCGAAAAAGAAAGGAAAAGAGCCACGAGAAAAACAATCTGCCGGGATAATTGGGAAAAGGATCGAAAACCGGATCTGAGAGAGGATCCGGAAAACGATCTGAAAAAAGATCGGGAAGAGGATCGCGGAAGCGATCGCGCGATAATTCGCAGAATTTCACTTGATTGAGTAGAAAAATAAGCGTAAGTGAAAAATTTAAGCTGAGAGATAAACTTAGACGAATTTAAATTATAGGTTGGCCAAGTTGCCTGTTGCCTGTTGCCTGTTGAAAATTATAGAACATCTGCGACAATCCTGTCAAGTATACTTATGATTAATTTACAATTTTATGTTTTTCCTATCAAATTTTAGCCCATTAGCTAAAACCGTGTAAAAAGTATAGTGATTGGAAAAACACGATGCAACACTTTTTTTCGCTCAATTGCGTTAACTTTTGTAAATAGGATCTAAAAATAATCTAAGTTATAATTATTCAACCATTGTTTTAATTGAATATATCACAGTTACAAATCTTTAAAATTAGAGCAATTGA
Organism: Gilliamella sp. B3023; assembly: GCF_026536845.1. Lineage (NCBI taxonomy): Bacteria > Pseudomonadati > Pseudomonadota > Gammaproteobacteria > Orbales > Orbaceae > Gilliamella > Gilliamella sp. B3023. Next base: position 208,618 of record NZ_JAFNNH010000003.1, on the reverse strand, counting down.
TCCTCAAAAATTTTATTTTAGGGCTTTGGATTAGAAATTTAGTGATTTGGATCATTTAATAATTTTTAAGTGAAATTTAGAACTTCAAAAACCCCGCTCCTCAACTTTTTTTTAATGGAAAAATACAGCTACTAAAAAGCGCCACAGTTTAAAGCGGAATTATTTATTTGAGGCAATATTTCAAAACAAAATTTTGAGCCCCAAAAACCCCGCTCCTCAACTTTTTTAATGGAAAAACACAACTACTAAAAAGTGCCATAGTTAGAGCGGAATTATTTATTTGAGAAAATGTTTCAAAACAGAATTTAGAACCCCAAAAACCCCGCTCCTCAACTTTTTTTGCGATAAAAAACTCAAAAAAACCGCCCCAATTGAGGCGGATGGTTTAAGTTTCGACACCATAAGTTACTAGAAAAATATAAGCTATTTTACTATCTCTTCCTCAAAAAATAAGAATTAAGGGGTGAGATCTGAAACACAAACCCCGTTGTAGAAGGTTGCAGGATCTACCCAATGAATAAGTCCGTGGTCGGCGTGCGCGTAAAAGTAATACTTATAATCACCACCATGGGTGTACATGTCATTAGTCCAATAATACAAATTAAAGTTAGTATTCGCGTAATATAACAGAAAGCCCCACTCGGTAATAAGACCTGCCCCAATGTTACGTTGGTAATGATTACCCGGTGATGGAGGTGTAGCGGTAATCAATTGGTCATTTGATGGATAAACCGCATTGGTTAAATCCCTTACATTAGGAAGGTGATAACCTATATTTGTACACCAAGATAATTGGTTGTCGTGATTTCCGATAACGTTCCCACGATTGACAAACCACTGCTTTAGTTCAAATCCATATTTAACGACAGCGTTACCACTACTGTCACGACCGACTATCTCGAATGTCTGGGGTAAAGATGGTTTAGCTACTTTATCCGGATTACTAGAATTCCATTGTTCTAAGGTTGCAGCAGGGCCCGTTAATGTAACGCGGACACTAGTATTTGTTGAATTGGTCATCGTCGCAGTAATTCCACTATGAGAAACCGGATCCCACGTTAATGCCTGATCATTATTGCTAATATCTAAATCAAAGTACAAACCATTAGCGCCAGTAGTCGGGAAATTTAAACCATAAGATGATGGCGTCGCGGTTTGAGTTAGAAAGCCTTTACCATAATTCCAGATAGTTTCGGGACCTACATAGGGAGGTGCGGTATACGCTAGATTATTTGGTTTAGCAAAACAAATCGCAGGTGATTCTTTAGGTTTAAAATAATAGGTAACACTACCTGCTCCGAACTTAATGCTATTAGGAACGCCATAACGAGTGGTCAATGTGCCTTCAGTATTAGTTAATGTCGCTTTATAAGGCGCTTTACAATACATAGGTACGGTATTTCGTGATACAGTTTGATTGTTTTTATCAACAATAGACAAGCTTATACTGCCAGTAGCAGTGACTTCACTATCTCCATCATCATCGCCCCAATAATTATATGGTGCAGCGACAATGGTGTTTAAATCAACGGTATTACTATCAACTGGCACCAACATGCTAATATCAGCAAAACTTTCATCAATAGTTGGTAATTCGATAGGATTGGTTGCACTAGAATTATTATTTGATGGCGAGTATTGTTGACCATTAGAAAGATGGATCCCGAGCAAACCTTCGGTATCCGTTACTCGTGTATTACCACCGTCGAACGTAAAATAAGGCACTTCACCGTGAATAAAATTAGATGTTGTGGATGTTAACGCTGTACTAGTAAATGAAAACGCTAACAATATACTAGGTACTAAAGGTAATAGGATCTGTCGGAATAATATTGATCTATGTGAGGATCGCGCAAAATTTTGCGTAATTTTATAGATCTTGGTGAAAAAATAGACTTTAGTGAAAAATGAAAAATAAGAGCTTAACTTTGACGAATTTAACTTATAGGTTGGCCAAGTTGCCTGTTGCCTGTTGCCTGTTGAAAATTATAGTGCATATTACTTAATCCTGTCAACTAAATTTATGATTTATTTACTCTTTATGTTTTTACTTAAATTTGGATCGCTTATATAAAACGGTGTAAAAGTATAGTGACTGAAAAAATACGATGCAACAATTTTTCACTTAAGATCGTTAATCTTTGTAAAGAAAAACATATAAAATACAAAAATAATCAACCAAATCCGGTTTAATTCATAAACAGTTCATTTACAATTCTTTAAGGATCATATTTTTAAGATAGATCGTTTGGTGTTAGAAATTAGATGCTTTAGTAATTTTAAGATTTTCAGACAAAATTTTAGGGTTAAAAAACCCCGCTCCTCAACTTTTTTTGAGGAATCGGGGTTTTAAAGATGTAAAATAGTGATTTTAGGTTAAACCTTTTACAGTCCGTTTCCTTGTCTAAAAAATAACTTTTCCATGCCTTTCACGACATTTTTGGAGAGTTTTTCGGACAGTTTTTGTTTGCGTTGATAGTTAACGGCAATGATTTTATGCGTTTCTAGGTGTGATAAGATAAAATCATCACTGGTGCTAATTTCGTCAACCAGCCCCATTTCTTTGGCTTGAGTAGCAAACCAGTGTTCGCCTGTTGCAACCTGATCTATATCGATATTTGGTCGATATTCTTTTACAAAGTCTTTAAATAATAGATGCGTTTGTTCAAGTTCTTGTTTGAATTTTTGGCGACCTTCATCCGTGTTTTCACCAAACATGGTTAGGGTTCGTTTGTATTCTCCTGCCGTTTGTAATTCAATATCGACATCATGTTTTTTTAGCAATCGGTTGAAGTTAGGAATTTGGGCAACAACACCAATTGAACCCACAATTGCAAATGGCGCTGCGACAATTTTGCTCGCAGTACAAGCCATCATATAACCGCCACTGGCTGCAACTTTGTCAACCACAGCCGTAAATGGAATGTTACGTGTTCTAAAGCGTAATAGTTGGGAGGCAGCAAGACCATATCCATGCACTACTCCACCAGGGCTTTCAAGTTTTACGACAACTTGATCATCTGGTTTAATGATAGCTAGTACAGCAGTGATTTCTTGACGCAGTTCTTCAACTTCATGTGCATCCATACTGCCGTTAAACGATAAGACAAATAATTTAGGCTTTGCATCTGATGATTTAGCATTATCATCTTTCTTTTTAGCCGCTTGTTTAGCTTGTTTTTTTTCAAGTTTTTTTTGTTTTTTGAGATCTTTTGTAAACTGTTTAGCTTCGATTTCATCCATGCTCGACGTTAGCATGTCATCTTTAACTTGTTCATATTCCTCGCTAATATCTTTGACAGATAAACGTCCAGCAATTGTTGATGATTTTCGGCGTTGACTTAAAATAAAAATTAATACCGCTAAAATAGCAATAACCACCGTTGCTGTTTCAGCCAAGAAGAGAGAATACTGCGAAAACCAGTTCATTTAATCATTATCCTTTAGTTGAAAATTTTCGCTATTATAACAAGATAATTAGAGATTGTGCCGAAAATCAATAAAGATTAAATTGTTGCTTTATTCGGCATTTTAAATTCTTTATACTGACAGCCTAATTTATTGTTATACGAGAATGAAAATGCCACTACGCCCAATAACTGAAATCGCTAAACAATGTCAGATCCCTGAACAATACGTGCTTCCTTACGGTAAATATGTTGCCAAAATTGATTTATCAATCCTTAATGCAAAGGAAAATCGCGCTAATGGTAAATTAGTTTTAGTTACCGCTATTACACCAACACCATTAGGTGAGGGTAAAACCGTCAATACCATTGGTCTAAGTGAAGGCCTTAATTATTTAGGTAAATCAGCTATCGCTTGTATTCGTCAACCAAGCTTAGGACCTGTTTTTGGCGTAAAAGGCGGTGCAGCCGGTGGTGGGCAAGCAGAAGTTTTGCCGATGGAGACGCTAAATCTTCATCTTACTGGTGATATTCATGCAATAACTGCAGCACATGATTTAGCATCTGCCGCGTTGGATTCTCGTCTTTATCATGAAGATCGTCTTGGCGATGAGTTTACCGCACAAACCGGTTTACCTCGTTTAAATATTGATGTTAATCGTATTGTATGGAAACGGGTTATCGATCACAATGATCGCGCTCTGCGTAATATCACTGTCGGTGTTGGTGGCGGTGTGAATGGTGTTGAACGCCGTGACGGATTTGAGATTACGGCAGCGTCTGAGCTAATGGCAATTTTGGCTTTGGCTTCTGATTTACATGATATGCGTGCGCGTATTGGTCGTATTATTTTGGCCTATAATACGCAAGGCGAGCCAATCACAGCTGAACAGCTCGAAGTTGCAGGCGCGATGACAGTACTTCTTAAAAATGCGATTAATCCTAACTTGATGCAAACTGTTGAGAATACGCCTGTACTAATCCATGCTGGACCATTTGCTAATATTGCTCATGGTAATTCATCAGTTATCGCTGATCGCATTGCAATGAATTTAGCCGATTATGTGATAACCGAAGCAGGTTTTGGTTCTGACATGGGTATGGAGAAATTCTTTAATATTAAATATCGTCAAGCTGGTATTAAGGCTTCTTGCGTGGTTTTAGTGGCAACGGTTCGTAGCTTAAAATCTAATAGTGGTAAATATAATATCAAACCAGGACAAGCTATCCCTAAAGAGATTTCAGAATCAAATGTGGAGTTACTTGAAATTGGTGCAGCCAATTTAGCTTGGCATATTAAGAATGCCAAGAGCTATGGTTTACAAGTAATTGTTGCGATCAATCGATTCCCACATGATAGTGAAGAAGAGTTGGCGTTTTTACAAAAATATGCCGTTGAACATGGTGCTTTTGCTTGCGAAGTGAGCGAAGTGTTCACTCAAGGTGGTAAAGGTGCTGAAAAACTTGCTAAACATGTTATTGAGGCATGTGATATGCCAAGTGAAATCAATTTACCTTATCCTGACAGTATGTCATTGATGGATAAGATCCAAACCATGGTTAAAAAGTACGGTGCCAATAAAGCGAACTTGTCTGAAACCGCGCTTAAAAATATTAAAGAGATTGAAGCGTTAAAACTTGATCACTTACCACTTTGTATTGCAAAAACGCCGATGTCGATTAGCGCTGATGCTAATTTAAAGAATGTACCAACTGACTTTGATGTTGATATCAGCCATTTAGCCATTTCAGCCGGTGCTGGTTTTATTCGAGTTTATGCCGGTAATGTGATGACCATGCCGGGGCTTGGCACGAATCCAGCTTATCGACATATTGATATTGACAAAGATGGTAATATTGTTGGTTTAAGTTAATTTAAATTTTATTATGCAATATAAAGCCTTTATTGATGAAGAAAATTGTATTGGTTGTGGCAAATGTATCCGTGTTTGCCCTACTGATGCTATTGTTGGTAGTAAACAGGTGTTACATACGGTATTACCGCAATTCTGCACTGCGTGTAGTAATTGTATTAATACCTGTCCAACTGACTGTATTACCTTAAGTACTCTTGGCGTTAAATTAAGTGAGCAAGAAGAGTTGCTGTTAACTGAGAAGAAACAACAACGCTTAAATCGTAATCAATTGGTTCCACCGACTATTTTATTTCCTAAGTCGATGCCAGCAAGCAATGCAATGACTCAGAAAGATCGTAAACAATCGATTGCCGATGCTATTGCTCGCGTTAGAGCTAAAAAAAACCTCGCTAATTAGCGAGGTTTTGTTGTTTGATTATTTAAATCATAATTCACATTATTCTTTATTACTTCTAAATGCACGTTTACGATCGTTTTCAGTTAAATGACGTTTACGTAGACGAACAGATAATGGTGTTACTTCAACTAATTCATCATCATCAATAAATTCTAACGCTTGTTCTAACGACATTTTTACTGGTGGTGATAAGGTAGTCGCTTCATCAGTACCTGATGCTCGCATGTTAGTTAATTTTTTACCCGTTAAGCAGTTAACGGTTAAATCATTTGAGCGAGTATGGATACCAATAATTTGCCCTTCATAAACTTCAGCACCATGACCAAGGAATAATTTACCACGATCTTGCAAGCTATAAAGCGCATAAGCCAAAGCTTTACCAGTACCGTTTGAAATCATTACCCCATTATTACGTTGGCCGATTTCACCCGGACGCACATCATCGTAATGGCTAAATGTTGAGTAAAGTAAACCAGTACCTGATGTCATGGTCATAAATTCAGTTCTAAATCCAATAAGACCACGGCTAGGAATCACATAATCTAGACGTACACGTCCTTTACCATCAGGTAACATATTGGTCAAATCACCTTTACGTAAACCTAAGGCTTCCATCACTGAACCTTGGTGTTGTTCTTCGATATCTAAAGTAACTTGTTCGAAAGGCTCTTGTTTTTTGCCATCGATTTCTCTGTAGATAACTTTAGGACGAGATACCCCAAGTTCATAACCTTCACGACGCATATTTTCAATAAGAACAGATAAGTGCAATTCACCACGACCAGAAACTTTGAATGCATCCGGATCTGGGGTTTCTTCAACACGAAGAGCCACGTTATGTACAAGTTCTTTATTTAAACGTTCAAGAATTTGACGAGAAGTTACATATTTACCTTCTTTACCTGCAAATGGTGAACTATTTACATTAAAGAACATGGTAACTGTTGGTTCATCAACACTTAGTGCTGGCAGAGCTTCAACACAGCTGTTATCACAAATTGTGTCAGAAATACCAAGTTCACCTAATCCAGTGATAGCAATGATATCTCCTGCTTCTGCAACTTCAGCTTCATAACGTTGTAAGCCTAGGTGACCTAATACTTGTCCGACTTTGCCAGTACGTTTGTTACCTTCGCTATCGACAATAGTAACTTGTTGATTTGGTTTAACGCGACCGCGTTTAATACGACCAATCCCAATAACACCAACATAGTTGTTGTAATCAAGTTGAGAAATTTGCATTTGGAATGGACCATCTAAATCAACTTTAGGTGGTTCTACATGTTCAACAATTGCTTCAAATAGTGGTGTCATGTCTTGTGCCATATCTTCATGATCAAGACCTGCAATCCCCATTAAAGCTGATGCATAAACGATTGGGAAATCAAGTTGTTCATCAGTTGCACCAAGGTTAACGAATAAGTCGAATACTTGATCCACAACCCAATCTGGGCGCGCACCCGGACGGTCAACTTTATTAATAACCACAATTGGTTTTAAACCATGAGCGAATGCTTTTTGAGTCACAAAACGTGTTTGTGGCATTGGTCCGTCCATTGCATCAACAAGCAGTAGTACAGAGTCAACCATTGACATTACACGTTCTACTTCGCCACCAAAATCGGCATGGCCTGGAGTATCAACGATATTAATTCGGTAACCATTCCAATCGATAGCCGTATTTTTAGCTAAGATAGTAATACCACGCTCTTTTTCAAGCGCATTTGAGTCCATTATTCTTTCATTGTCATCACCACGCAAATTATCAAGCGTGCCTGATTGTTTTAATAGTTTATCAACCAAGGTTGTTTTACCATGGTCAACGTGAGCAATAATGGCTATATTTCTTAAATTTTCAATCACAATTAAAATCCCAGTTAGGAGACAGATTCTTTAGGCGCAATATTGTACACCTTTTTAGTAAAAAAGTTGATCTATATCACAAAGTTTCTTCAAAACAACTTTAAGACTTGATATTTAACGAAAATAGTGACTTATTTTATCAAGATAACTAAGATTAATTATCAATAAGTTCCACAAATTGCTCGGCAAATTCATCCACTTTTGTCCAATTTGTGTACTCTATTACTTCTTTTGTCACATCTGTATCACCCTTACCTAACCACATAATAAATCGAATCATATTACGATCAAACCAGTTATATTTAGGATAATAAAGCGCACCAGCAAATACCGCTTTGATAGTCGGTTGCCAGGCAATTTTGGCAAGGAATTTTTTAGTATATAGGTTAGTTTCAGGTGTATTTTTATTTGGTTTTCTAGCCACCACATTTACCCCAAAAAAACCAGTTTTTAACGCATTTAATTGCTGATAATTGGCATCAATAAACTTCTTCATGGTTTTACTGTAAAAACCATATCGAATTGAACAACCAATTAATACGGCTTTGTAGTTACCAAGATCAATCTTGGTATCGGGCAATAACTCAATCAAATCACAATCACATTTACCCTCAAGATGTGTTTTTATTCGTTGCATAATTTTAAGGGTTTGCTTTTCGTGAGTGGTAAAGAGTAATAAAACTTTCATATTTGAATTTCCTGTTAAAGAGTTTTCACCTACACCTATTTATCACATCTAATACTAAAAGTTATCAACTCAATATAAAGACAACAATCGCCACATTTTATATAGAAATTTTAAAAAGTAAAAATGCAGGCAGTAATTTTTTTCACTTAAACAGAGTTGCGAACTTTTATTAGAAGAAAACTCATATGCAACATCATAACATTATAAATATTTTAAAGTCTTTCAAAGAAAACGCTGCCTAATTTTTTAATGTTGATTGCCAATCAAAAAAAGTTTGTAATGCCAACATTTTATCTTTATTATAAAGATAAAATCTGTGATTCAATCTTTTAAGTGGTAATTTATTATTGCTTTAAAAGAATATGGAGCAACAATAGGCAATTGAAAAATTAGGAGAGATAACATGAAAAACACAGCGGCAATATTGGAAAAACCTGGAAAGATGGTCATTAAAGATACCGACATTCCTATTCCTAAAGATGACGAAATATTACTGGAAGTAAAATATGTGGGTATTTGCGGATCGGATGTACATGGATTTGAACATGGGCCATTTATTCCACCTAAAGACCCCAATCAAGTTATCGGGTTAGGGCACGAATGCTCCGGAATCATAAAAAAAGTAGGAAAAAATGTCACAAAATTTAAAGTAGGTCAACGTGTTTGCATAGAGCCTGGCGTACCTTGTTATCAATGTGAGTTTTGTTTATCTGGTCACTATAATGTCTGCCCAAACGTTGATTTTATGGCAACCCAACCAAATTATCGAGGCGCTCTTACCAACTATTTAACTCATCCCGAAGCCATGACTTTTCATTTACCTCAAAACATGTCTCTTATTGAAGGAGCGCTTGTAGAACCTGCAGCAGTAGGGATTCATGCTGCAAAAATGGCAGGAGATTTATTAGGAAAATCAGTCGTTATTTTAGGTTCAGGATGTATCGGATTAATGACACTACAAGCATGTAAATTAAAAGGTGCAGCAAGAATTGTCGTGATCGACATCTTAGATAATCGTTTAAATAAAGCAAAAGAATTAGGTGCTACTGATATTTTGAGAGGTGATGACAACCAATTAGTTGAAAAAGTCAGAAATATTGTAGGTGAATATGGAGCAGATATTGTGTTTGAGACTGCCGGCACAGCATTCACTGCAAGTAAAGCATTGGAATTAGTAAAACGCAGAGGTCATATTTTTATTGTCGGATCGATACCAGGTGGTGTGCCAGTTGAATTTCTTAAAATAAACCGAGAAGTATCAATTCAAACCGTTTTTAGATATGCCAATGACTTTAATACCACCATCGACTCTATTGCTAGTGGAAAATTTGACGTTAACTCAATAGTCGATAGATTTTTTGAATATCAAGATACACAAAAAGCTTTTGAATTTTCAGTTCATCACAAAAAAGAGCTAATCAAAGGTGTGATAAAAGTGGCTGATTGAATTAAAAAAGGAGTTTAATATGAACGATGTAGATGTCATTTGTATTGGTGCGGCAATTGTTGATTTACCTTTATATCCTGTAGGTGAACATATTTTCAAAAATGTCTCTTATCCTGTTGATAACATAGCTATGACAATCGGAGGAGATGCCATAAATGAAGCAACAATTATCACACGATTGGGTCATAAAGTCGCCTTATTTGCCATGGTCGGCAATGATATAGCAGGACAATTTATTAAGGATTTTGCAAAACAAAATAGGATAATTATCAACAATCTTATCACTAAAGAAGGCATAACCACTTCAATTAATGTTGGTCTTGTTCAAGAAGATGGTGAAAGAACCTTTATAACAAATAGAAACGGAAGTCTTTGGCAAATGTCTATAGAGGATATCAATCTAAACGATATCAAACACGCCAAAATACTCTCACTAGCCAGCATATTCAACAACCCAAAACTGAATAATCAAGCATTAATTTCCATATTTAAAAAAGCTAAATCAGAAAACATGATTATTTGCGCCGATATGGTCAAAAGTCGTTTAGGTGAAGGATTAAATGACATCGCTGAAGCACTCAGTTATGTAGAGTATTTTTTTCCTAATTATGATGAAGCTTCTGAATTAACAGGAAAAACAGAACTTTCTGATATAGCTGATGAATTTATGCAATTAGGCGTTCAAAATGTCATTATTAAAATTGGGAAAAAGGGTTGCTACATAAAAAATCGGCAGCTAGAGAAAATCATTCCAGCCTTCAAAAAAGAGAAAGGAATCAAGATTGACACCATTGGAGCCGGTGACAATTTTGCTTCCGGCTTTATCTCAGCCTTATTAAGAGGCGAGCCTATAGAAAAATGTGCATTATTTGGCAATGCTGTGGCAGCGGTATCAATTGAATCTTTAGGTGCAACCACAGGAGTTAAAAGCCGAGAACAAGTAGAAGATATGATTAAAATGTATGAAGAAAAGAATGGGAGAATAAGCCATGAATAAAATGAAACTTGGCAAAACAGGACTTGATATTTCAAGAATTGGTTTAGGAACATGGGCAATGGGTGGTGGTCCCGCTTTTGGCAATCCAGATAACAAACAAGCTGCAATTGATACCATTCAATATGCACTTAAAAAAAATATAAATTTTTTGGATACAGCCCCTGCTTATAATTTTGGCAACAGTGAATTAATAGTCGGTGAAGCAATTAAAGGTAACCGAGATAAATACATCATTATTACCAAATGTGGAATTACATGGGAAAGAGAAGGCAGCTTTTTTAATAAAGTCGGAGAGCGATCACTTTTTAAAAACTTATCTAAGCAATCCATTCGGTTAGAAATTGAAAGCAGTTTAAAAAGACTGCAAACAGATTACATCGATGTTTATATGACACATTGGCAATCCGTTGAACCCTATTTCACGCCAATATCTGAAACCGTCGAAGTTCTTAACCAATTAAAGGCAGAAGGTAAAATTAAAGCTATCGGAGCAGCCAATGTTGATGCTAATCACATTAAAGAGTACTTAAAGTATGGACAACTTGATATTGTGCAAGCTAAATACAGTGTGCTAGACCGGCAAGTCGAAAAAGAGTTATTACCACTGTGCAAAGCAAATAGCATCACATTACAAGCCTATTCACCTTTAGAAATGGGGATATTAACAGGTACTCTAGAAAAAGATTATGTTGCCCCGAAAGGGACTGCCAGATTTGGTAAGAAGTGGTTTGAGCCACAAAATTTGTCCAATGCTATCGATATGATGAATAAATGGAAACCATTATGTGAAAAATATCATTGCAGCATCGCCAACTTAGCTATCGCCTGGATACTGGCTCAAGGGGATAATATCAATGTATTAAGTGGTTCAACAACAATAGAAGAATTAAAAGAAAATAGCAAAGCAGCCGATATCAATTTAACAGTAGAGGATAAAGATTTTATACGCCAACTTGCAGAAGCAATTTCTTAGAAAAATAAATAAGTTAAGTTGACACAAAACTGATAATCCCGTTGAAGTGACAGATAAAGTAGAAAATACTTAATACATCAAAACAACGGGATTTTGTTATGCACAAAACTTAATAATCAATGACGACTCTATCTATCTTGAAAATTTGATATTTGCGCAATAAAACAAGAATAATAAATTTAGAAATTAGTAGACTAATTGTATTTGATTATCATGCAAAAAATTGATCCATTCTTTGCCTGGTGCTTCATCGGTCACTATAGTCGTAATATTGGAAAAATCAGTCAGATGTACAAAAGCTTTTTTATTAAATTTAGAACTATCAACCAACAATATTACTTCGGTTGCTTGTGAAATCATTCTCATTTTTAATTTAGCTTCATCTTCATTCGAATCAGTTATGCCAGTGGCAATATCCAAACCTTTACAGCTAATAACAGCTGTATCGACATTATAATTCAAAATCGATTGCTCAGCTAAAGTTCCCTGTAACGAAAGTGATTGCTTATTAAACATTCCACCCGTAGATAAAATATTTACTGAAGACAACATTAATTCCCTTAAAGCTTCAGTCGAATTGGTCACTATGGTTAAATCATTACGATCTTTTAATAACTTCAGAGCTTCCATCACTGTTGAGCTTGAGTCTGCAGATATCGTCGATTTAGTTTTAAGTAGTTGTAATGTTTTGATAGCAATGTTCTGTTTTTGTTCAAAATTTTTCTCGGCTCTTTTATAGAAAGGAATATTTGATACGACTTCCTCACCATTAAGTACAGCACCGCCATAGGTTCGGGTAGCAAAATTTTCGGCATCAAGTTTTTCTAAATCTCGTCTTATTGTTTCTTCTGTTACTGAAAACTTTTGGCTTAAATCTGATACTAAAACTTTTTTATCATTGAGTAACATCTGTTTGATTGTAGCTAATCTATTTTTTCCTTTCATTATATTTAGCTCTAGATTATTGGTTTTAGCAGCATAATATCATATTTTTTTAAAGAAAAAATAGTTACTTCTACAACAATATTCTTCGAAAGCAAAAAAATAATAATTAAACAAAAACTATAGAATTTAACTTTTCTATAGTTTTTGATGTGTTAAGTACACGCTTTAACTTTTGTTATCTGCGCCAAAAAGAACAATTTTTTCAATTGCCCGAAGCTTAACCGCAGTTCTCACGCTTCTTTCTAATTCAAGAAATGATACATCGGTATTGTTGCGAATAGCATCCATAGCAGCTAGGCAAAGTTCTGTATGAATATTAATTTTTGAAATACCTAGCGATATAGAAGTTTTTATATCATCATCCGGGATTCCTGATGCACCATGAAGCACGATTGGAATATCAACCGCTTTTCTTACTTTTTCAAGGACATCAAATGCAATTTTAGGTTCTGAAGAATAAACACCATGCACATTACCAATAGCTACTGCAAGTGAATCACACCCCGTTCTCTCAACAAACTCAGCAGCTTGAGAAGGATCAGTATAATGATAATCTGACAATGCTTCTTCATAAATTGTTTCATTGCCGACATGCCCCAATTCAGCTTCAACTGGCACCCCTAAAGGATGAAAAAAATCTACCACTTCTTTGGTTAATTTAATGTTCTCTTCAAATGGAAAAGCAGAAGCATCTCGCATTACTGAATTCATACCATAATTATAAGCATTTTGAACTATTTCCATACTTCGACCATGATCCCAATGAGTAATAACCGGAACAGATGCATTTTTAGCCATAGAAACCATCATAGGTGCAAATTCTTCAAAAATGGTGTTACCTATAAATCCCGTACCAAAAGAGATAATAATCGGCGCCTTAGTTTCTTCAGCAGCATCAATAACACCCATTAACATTTCTGCATTCCAAACGTTAAAATGTGGTATCGCAAAACCTTTTTTTTGCGCAAGTTCTTCCCAATATTTTATATTCGCTAACATCTTATCCTGTACTCCCTTTAATCATTGAAATCGTAAGTTAGAATGACTTTAATCGCTTCTTTATTTGCCATTAACTCAAACCCTTTTTCCCATTGTGACAATCCAAACCTATGGGTAATCATTGGTTTAACCTTAATTTTCCCGTCCGCTAATAATCGAATAGCATTACGCCAAGTTGTTGAGTCATAAGCCATATGACCTATAATGCTGATTGCCCAAGAAGTGATGTCATTGATTGGATAATTAAATGGTTGGAATCCCATACCTATTCGAACAACTTCGCCATTTGGCCTAAGCATATCAATCGCTTGTTTTAGGGCAATATTGGCACCCGAACACTCTAAAACTAGCCCTAGGTTATCTACGCCGCAAATTTCCTTACAACGCTTAACAACATCTTCATTAGATCCATTGACTAAATGTGTGGCACCCAGCTCTTTGGCAATTGCAAAACGTTTTTTAGTATCATCATCAAGCCCTACCATCACAATATTAACTGCACCCATAAGTTTAGCCATTTGTACCGAAAACAAACCTAATGGTCCGGTACCTATAACCACCACATCATTACCCGGTAAAAAACTTGACCGCTGCGCTATTGCTTTATAGGCATTACAGATTGGGTCGAGCACACAAGCTTCTTCATAATCCAAATTTTCCGGAATCTCCCAAATAGCATGTTTATGAATTCGCAATATTTCACCCGGAATAAGACAATATTTTGAAAATCCACCACCCCAACGATTATTGTCTAAACCAAGATTGACCTTTTCTTTACATGTTAAAAAATCACCTTTATCACATGCCGGGCATTTACCACAAACATGACCGGAATTATCAGATACAATCCTTTGACCGACATGCCAATCGGTAACTTTACTACCAACTTTAACAATTTTTCCGGCAAACTCATGTCCTCGAATAGAGTTAAATTCATTCGAACCATTGTCTACACGAAAATGCTTCATATCTGCCCCACAAATAGCAGCTGCTTTTACCTCAATTACAATATCTTCTTCACCGCATACTGGTTCTGGGACATCGATTAAGCGATACCCACCAAACTCTTTTCCATATCTTGCTAACGCTTTCATAAACAAATCTCCAAATGTACTTAATTTTCCGATTTAACGATATTACCGATATCTTCAACTGAAGCACTTCTGGTTTCTATACCAATAAATGCAATAATTAAAGCAGTAATAATTGAAACCCCACTGAGTAATAAAAACACACCGACAACTCCTGAAGTATTTAAAAAATATGCCACACCATACGGCGCAATGATCCCACTTACTCGACCAACGGCATTAGCTAAACCAGCACCACGCATTTTGGCTGCGGTCGGCCAAATTTCGGGAACGTATACAGCCGATGCATAACAAACATACATATAAACAAAGGTAATTAAGAAAAAGCCTAATACCGAAATAGTGGTAATATTAGTTTGTAATGAATACACATAACCTAATACAGCAATGATTACCAGTAACCCTATCCCCATAACTTTTCTTGGAACCTTATCAATAAGAAAAACAGCAATAAATATCCCAATAGGTGCGCCAAACATGCTCATCGTATTTAGCAAAACTGAATCTTTTAAATTAATTCCTTGTTGTAAAAAAATCGTTGGTAACCAGTTAATTAAGGTATATTGCACAACATTCATAGCAATCAACACAAAAGATCCCAAAATAACACGCTTCAATAGTTCCCCATGAAACAGTTGAGAGTAAGAAATATTAACTTCTTTAGCATTTTCGGTTGTTTGATAAGAAGGCAATGGTTTTCCAGTCTCAGCAATCACTCGCTTTTCAATATCCGACACAATTTTTTCTGCTTCAGCATAACGACCCTGTGACTCAAGCCATCTCGGTGATTCCGGAAAATTACGAAAGGTCACAAAAAAAAGAATTGTTGATAAAAAGGCAGGAATCAAAAGTTGTACTCGCCAGTTCAAATCAGGGGCAATGTTGGGTGTAATTGCCATAGCAATTAATGAACATATCGGATATGACCAGTTACCAATGAATGAAGCTCTTGCCGACCAGGTCCCTCTTGTCTTACTTGGAACATATTCGGTAAAACCGGCAAATAAAGTGACTAATAACGCCCCAAGCGCAAAACCCATGACAAATCGACAAACAATCAAAAAAGTCATATTTGGCGAGCAAGCACCGACAACCATAGATAGAATATGAATGAAAACAAATAGAAGATAACTTTTTCTTCGACCAATTTTATCGCCAATCATTCCCCCAATAAATGCACCAAAAAACATCCCTGCCGTAGTTAATGAAGAAAATATTGCAGTGATATCATTGTTTGTCCATCCAATTTGCTGGAGTTGTGCCAAAACTAATCCACCAATAGCATTACTCCAGCTAACCAATAACCCAAATGCGACTAAACCAAAAATTTTCCACTGACTTTTACAGGAAGGTAATCTATCTAACCGTGCACCACAATACGGTTTAGCTATTTTATTCATTGCATCCACCTCTATTATTTAATAAAAAAATCAAACAATTACTGTTTAATTCAATCCATTTTTATTTGAAACAAAACAAAATATGACACCTTTATTCTTTAAAGTCAACATTATTTCTTTTTTTCAAAAACTAATTATTTTAAATAAAAGATGCATCCAATAAACAATAAAAACATTATTAATCATTAATATAAATAAGAATTATTTAATTTTTAGATTTTTATAAATTACTAAACAAAGAATTTTTATATATTATTTTTGTGAATTAGCGCACATAAAACAGTTTTTTTGTTTGAATTAATCATTTTTTTAAACAAAATTACATTATTAAATGTTGTTCTAAAACCTGAAAAATAGGATTTGATACCTATAACTCATTATCAAAAATCTAACAACATTATGATTTTATTAGAATAAAACGCAAAGGGAATTAACACGACAAATTATAAAAAACACACAAAAAAATGTTATTCCTTTTTGTAGTGAGAATTTTAAGGTAGGAGACAGATATAAATGAACAATCTAGCAGCACGACTTGATAGACTTCCGATCAGTTCATTCCATAGGAACTTGCTAATCATGGTTGGAGGAGGAATGTTTTTTGACGGATTTGACAACTATCTAGCCAATTCAGTTTTAAGTATTTTAATTGAAAACAACTGGTCTACCTTGCAATTGAATGCTTGGTTCCTTTCTGGAACATCTCTTGGCATGTTGTTAGGTTCAATTATGGCGGGTTATCTTGGCGATAAACATGGTAGAAAATCAACATATCAAATTAATTTATTAATATTTGGTATAGCATCAATTGCCTGTGCATTTGCATCAAATATGTATTGGTTAATATTTTTTCGATTTATCACCGGAATAGGGTTAGGTTCAGAAATTGTCGTAGGCTATGGGCTATTAACTGAATTTATCCCACCTTCTCATCGCGGACGCTGGGGAGCATTAATGTCATTTATAGGGCAATTTGGTTTGTTTTTTGTCACATTTACCAGCTGGATAATAATACCAATAGCAGGTTGGCGCTCCATGTTTGTAATTGCGGGAATTGGTGCTATTGTGGTCTATCTAGCTCGCAAACATCTTCCTGAATCACCTAGATGGCTCAGTCGAAAAGGACGTTATGACGAAGCAGAAAAAATAGTTAGAAATATTGAGATTCAATATTATCAGGATAATTTAGAACCTGCCAATAAAGCTACAAATACTGACTTATTTTCAAAACAAAAAAACCATATTTTTGAAACACGTTTTAGAATACGTATCTTGTTAGGATCTTTAATGATGACCGTTCAAAGTGTATCTATATATGGATTTGTCGCTTGGTTACCATCTTTAATGGTTAGCCAAGGCATATCTGCAAATGATTCATTAACAATAACTGTTTTGATGACACTAGGTGGTCCAACCGGTGCTATCTTCGCTTACTTTCTAACGGATAAAATAGGAAGAAAACCAGCTACCATATTAGGATCCCTACTTGCTGCGCTATCAGGTATTTTATATGCATTAACTACTTCACAGTTAGCTGCAACAATATGTGGCTTTATTACTTTTTCGCTAATATATTATTTAGTTTCTGTTATTCAAGCAGGTTACATACCCGAATTATTTCCAACTGATGTAAGAATGCGATTATCGGCGGTTTGCGTAATTGCTGGACGTATAGCCTCAATTATAATGCCATTTTTTGTAGTCTTTTTATATAACACAGGTGGGATCTTAATGGTAACATCATTAATCGCTATTTTATTATGTATTCAGGCGATTGCCGTATTCTTTATTGGTATAGAAACATCACAAAAAAGCCTTGAATCTATTCAATAATAATATTTAAAGTAAGACTTATATTCAAAAAATATGTTTTAACAAAGATACACTATACTTTTTTTAGGATAAAAATTAACAATTACGGGATGATTTCGTGGAAAACTTTGATTATAGTATTAGCCTTATTTAACCAGACCGGAACTGATTATGGCAATTTCACCTCCAAAACGTAGTGCAATTATTTTGGCGGCAGGAAAAGGCACACGGATGTATTCCAACCTACCTAAAGTTTTACATAAAATCGGCGGTAAGCCGATGTTACAACATGTTATTGATACAGTTCAACAACTTAATACTGATCGCATCAATATTGTTTATGGTCATGGCAAAAGCGAGTTAGAAAAATCGTTACAAGATCAACCTGTGCAACTTGTTTATCAAGCAGAACAGTTGGGTACAGGACATGCTGTTCAACAAGCTATTCCCTTTATTGAAGATGATGAAGATATCTTGATTTTATATGGTGATACACCTCTTATCTCAATTGAAACTTTGCAGAATTTAATTGCCAGTAAACCACATGAAGGCATTGCCTTATTGACAGTGATTTTAGATGATCCTACTGGCTATGGGCGAATCGAACGCAAAGACGGTAAAGTGGTAGCGATCGTTGAACAAAAAGATGCCAATGTTGAACAACAAAAAATCAACGAAATTAATACCGGTATTATGCTGGTTACCGGCAAGTTACTTAAAAAGTGGCTATCTCGTTTAACCAATAATAATGCGCAAAAAGAGTATTATTTGACCGATATTATCGCCTTTGCCCACCAAGATGGTTACGACATTTTAACGTCTCACCCAGTTAAAAAATTCGAAGTTGAAGGCGTCAATAATCGCTTGCAACTTGCAACTTTAGAACGGCATTATCAACAGCATCAAGCTGAGCAACTTTTACTTGCCGGTGTCACGTTGCTTGACCCTGCGCGTTTTGATTTACGTGGTAAATTGACTCATGGCAAGGATGTCACTATTGATACAAATGTGATTATTCAAGGTGATGTTACATTGGGTAACAATGTCGTTATCGGTTCAGGTTGTATTTTAAAAAACTGCACCATCGCTGATGATAGCGTAATTAGCCCTTTCTCAGTAATTGAAGATTCAATCATTGCTAAACACTGTACTATCGGACCTTTTGCTCGAATAAGACCTGGTAGCCAACTGGATGATCATGCCCATGTTGGTAACTTTGTCGAATTGAAAAAAGCTCATCTTGGTCATGCCACCAAAGCAGGACATTTAAGTTATTTAGGTGATAGCGAAATTGGCTGTAACGTCAACATTGGTGCTGGCACAATTACTTGTAACTATGATGGTGCGAACAAATTTAAAACCGTGATCGAAGATGATGTATTTGTGGGTTCCGATACTCAACTAATTGCACCAGTCAAAATTGGCAAAGGTGCAACCATTGCAGCTGGAACAACGGTAACCAATGATGTCAATGACAATGAGCTTGTGGTTAGCCGGGTAAAACAGAAACAACTTGCAGGTTGGAAAAGACCAACTAAATTGAAAGAGGAATAAACAATGTGTGGTATTGTGGGCGCGATCGCCAAACGTGATGTGGCAGAAATATTATTAGAAGGTTTAAAACGATTAGAATATCGTGGTTATGATTCTGCTGGGCTTGCTATTATCTCTCCAACAGGTGAATTACAGCGAGTAAGACGTGTCGGAAAAGTAAAAGCGCTTAAAGATGCGGTAGATGAGCATCCAATCAAAGGTTCAACTGGGATTGCTCACACTCGTTGGGCGACGCACGGCGAACCGGTCGAACACAATGCACACCCTCATATATCGGGTTTTATTGCCGTTGTGCACAATGGTATTATTGAAAATTTTGAGCCTCTGCGTGAAACACTCATCGCGAAAGGATATCAATTCCGTTCAGAAACCGATACCGAAGTTATTGCCCACTTAATTCACGATATTATCTCAACCGAAGATTGCTCACTTTTTGAAGCAGTACAAAAAGCAATCCCACAATTACGAGGTGCTTATGGCACCGTTGTAATGGATACGCGTAATCCCGATATTCTCGTCGCGGCACGTTCAGGTAGTCCACTAGTGATTGGTTGTGGCGTTGGTGAAAACTTTATTGCTTCAGATCAATTAGCTTTATTACCGGTTACTCGTCAATTTATCTTTTTAGAAGAAGGTGATATTGCACTAATCACTCACCGCACTGTGAATATTTTTGATAAAAACCATCAAGAAGTTAACCGACCATGCATCGAATCTGACGCGAAATATGACGCAGGCAGTAAAGCTGGCTTTAATCACTACATGCAAAAAGAGATTTACGAACAACCTAATGCCATAAAAAATACCCTTGAAGGACGAATGGCTCATGGCAAAGTGGATTTATCTGAACTTGGTGATGATGCAGAAAATATTCTTAAGCAAGTTGAACATGTGCAAATTGTTGCTTGTGGTACCGCCTATAATGCCGGAATGGTTGCTCGTTATTGGTTTGAGGCATTAGCTGGTATTCCTTGTGATGTGGAGATCGCTTCGGAATTTCGCTATCGAAAACCCGCTCGCCGTAAAAACAGTTTATTCATCACCCTATCACAATCAGGTGAAACGGCAGATACGCTTGCAGCATTACGCTTAGCAAAAGAGAATAATTACTTAAGCACTCTTGCCGTTTGTAATGTGGCTGCCTCTACCTTAGTTCGTGAAGCTGATTTGGTGTTACTAACCAAAGCTGGCGTTGAAATTGGCGTTGCTTCAACTAAAGCCTTTACCACACAATTAACCGTATTATTGCTTTTAGTTGCCAAATTAGGCCGACTTAATGACATGGCTGAAATCACTGAACAAGCGATCGTCCATGCCTTACAAACTTTGCCAAATCGCATTGAGCAAGTGTTAATGGCCGAGCCAGAAATCAAAAAACTTGCTGGACACTTTGTCGATAAACATCACGCCCTATTTTTAGGCCGTGGCGATGAATATCCAATCGCAATGGAAGCGTCATTAAAACTAAAAGAGATCTCCTACATTCATGCAGAAGCGTATGCCGCAGGTGAATTAAAACATGGTCCTTTAGCGCTTATCGATGCAGATATGCCAGTTATTGTTATGGCTCCGACCAATGACCTACTCGAAAAACTTAAAGCTAATATCGAAGAAGTTCGTGCCCGTGGTGGACAACTTTATGTATTTGCAGAGCAAGATGCAGGCTTTGTGAGTGATGACACAATGCATATCATCAACTTACCTCATATTGAAGAACTTACAGCGCCAATCTACTACACGGTACCAACCCAATTGCTTGCTTACCATGTAGCTTTAATCAAAGGCACAGACGTCGATCAGCCTCGTAATTTGGCAAAATCTGTGACTGTGGAGTAAAGTTCGTTGTATTAATGTGAGAAGTTAGTGGATGGTTTTGAAATCATCATTAAGTTCTCGCATTAAATCAATTAGAAAAGATTAAAGTATGGATTAATTTAGCTAATTACCATCTTATTTGTATTAACAAGTTTTGTGCCAATATTAGTTTTACATAATTACCAATACTCTATTTCTCTCGTAAAATTCCCTATATTTTTTTTATTTAAAACACAAGAACCTTTGGTCCAATCTCCATGTTTGTTATGGTCAGTAAAATAACAATCCATATTAATTACATCTTTGGTTTCACTTAAATGCATTGATTGTTTGGTTTGAAGAAGTTGATTAGCATCATCATATATATATTCTATTACTTCATTACCCATTTCATCCGATGGTGAAAGTTTTGGTTCTATAAAGCTTTCACTAGTGATTAATTTGGCTAAATTTTGGTTTGTATAATCAATTTTTTGTATTATAGAAACACCATTAACTTTTTCTTTAGAATCGATTAATCTTTTATTTTCGTCATAATTATAAATAGTGTTAATAGCAAAATAATCATTTTTAGATAGCGACTCTTTTTTAATATCATTATTTTCATTAAAAGTAATCTCATATTTAGAAGTATTTGTAAATTCATAATCAGAACTTAAATTAAAAAAAGAGTTACTATGTAATCTAATTTTTTTATCGTAATCAATGTACCACGAACCTTTAATTTTTTTACCAATAAAAAAAATCAAACCATTCTTTTGAGACTCTATAATTGCATTTTCTCCAGCAACTCTAGTAAATATGATGTTAAAAGGTATCGTAGAGGAAATTTTTTGTCGTTTTATCGTAATGGAATGAGGTGACAATTCAGGAGTAGAGTATATTAAGTAATTATTATATATTTTAGTATTTACATCTGCATATGAACAACAACTGATAACACTAAGTACGGCTAATAAACATTTTCTCATCGTCATAATAGAATCTCTTTATTTACCTTTTCAAGATAATTACGATGATATTAAAAAATCATTTAAAGTACCAGCGATTTAGTTTAGTTCAGTTAATTTAGTTGCCTAAACAAAATTATGTAAAATTTCTACGATTTAATCATTTTCTGACAAAAAATTACCTTACCAAAACTCAAAACCACCAAATAAATTTAGAAAAATTTAGCTTAAAAGCGTTCTATCACTGCATTAATGTGATCTAGATCACAAAACCTAAAAATACCCCACTTTTAACAGTGTGATATATGTCACATTTTTTGATTATTTTGGATGAATCCAGTAACTAAATGCTTCTACAATAACAGCATAATGATTATATCAATCAATAAGGAAAGATTTGTATGAGTACATCAAACATTAAACTTAAAGTCCAAAATTTTGGGCGATTTCTGAGTAATATGGTGATGCCCAATATCGGCGCATTTATTGCTTGGGGCTTCATTACTGCAATTTTTTTATATAATGCTAACGATCCATCTGCTGGAGGATGGTTTCCAAATGAAGGCGTATCAACGGCTTTTATCGGACCAATGATCACTTATCTACTTCCATTATTAATTGGTTATACTGGTGGTAAATTAGTTTACGGTGATCGTGGTGGCGTAGTTGGTGCGGTCACCACAATTGGGGTAATTGTCGGCGTAACGATTCCAATGTTTTTAGGTGCAATGATATCTGGACCTTTAGGTGGATGGTGCATTAAACAGTTCGATAAATTCATTGATGGTAAAATCAAAAGTGGCTTTGAAATGTTAGTTAATAACTTTTCAGCTGGCATTATTGGTATGATTCTTGCGCTTATCGCTTATTTTGGAATCGGTCCAGCTGTTGCTTCGTTAACTAATGTACTTATTGTTGCAGTACAATTCATGGTTGATCATGGTTTATTACCACTTACTTCAATTCTGGTTGAACCTGCAAAAATACTCTTCCTTAACAACGCTATCAATCATGGTGTATTTACTTCACTAGGTGTAACACAAGTAGCAGAAACAGGTAAGTCAATCTTCTTCTTGATTGAAGCGAACCCAGGTCCAGGTTTAGGTTTATTACTTGCTTATATGTTCTTTGGTAAAGGTGCGGCAAAAGGATCAGCAAGTGGTGCTGCAATTATTCACTTCTTTGGTGGTATCCATGAAATTTATTTCCCTTATGTTTTAATGAATCCTCGACTAATCATTGCTGTAATTTTAGGTGGCATGACAGGTGTATTTACTTTAACTTTATTTAATGCAGGTTTAACAGCACCAGCATCACCAGGATCTATTTTTGCGGTAATGAGTATGGCAAAAGGTTCATATTTAGGTGTAACGTTATCTGTGCTTGCAGCAACTACAGTATCATTTATTGTGTCGGCTATTTTATTAAAAACAACAAAAGATAATGGCAAAAGTTTAGACGAAGCCATGTCTGATGTCACTGCAATGAAAAGCGAAGCCAAAGGAGTAAGCGAAAATAGTAAACTTGATCTTGCTAAAGTGAAAAAAATCATCGTTGCTTGTGATGCAGGTATGGGCTCAAGTGCTATGGGTGCGGGTGTTTTACGTAAAAAAGCAGAAGATGCTCATTTAGATATCAGTGTTACCAATTTAGCAATTAATAACTTGCCAACTGATGCGGATATCATCATCACACATAAAGATTTAACCGCACGAGCAAAACAATATGCACCAAACGCTTATCATATTTCATTAACTAACTTTTTAGATAGTGATTTATATACTCAGTTAGTGAATGATTTAGTCAAAGCAAAAGGTGGTCAACAAGTTGTACAACCAACACCTACCCACCAACCGCTGTTTAAGTTGAATGCAAAAAATGTCTTTTTAGGTTTAACGGCGCAAACTAAAGAAGAAGCCATCCGTTTTGCAGGCCAAAAACTAGTCGAAAATGGTTACGTAAAAACAGCTTATATTGATGCCATGTTAGAACGTGAACGATTAACATCCACCTATTTAGGCGAATCGATTGCTGTACCTCACGGCACAATTGAGTCTAAAGATGATGTGATTAATACAGGTATCGTATTTTGCCAATATCCAGCAGGTGTACAGTTTGGCGAAGAAGAGCAAGATAAAGCAAAAATCGTAATTGGAATTGCTGCTCGTAACAATGAACATCTTGATGTTATCGCCAAGTTAACCAATGCACTTGATGACGAAAAGATTATTGCAAAACTGACTACCACTAATGATATTGAAGAAGTCCTAGCAATATTAAGCTAACTTTCCTACGAAGGTAGGAAGTGTTTTAACAGATTAAAAATGATTCAAAATTAAGGATTATTATTATGCAAGCATTACATTTTGGCGCCGGCAATATTGGTCGTGGTTTTATTGGTAAATTATTATCTGATGCCGGTGTCCACGTCACTTTTGCAGATGTTAATCAACAAGTTATTGATGAACTTGCTAGCCGTCATCAATATCCAGTCAATGTGGTTGGTGAGCAATCGGTTACCGAAACGGTGAAGAATGTTGATGCCATCAACAGTACTTCACCTAAAGTCGCTGATTACATCGCGAAAGTTGATCTAGTTACCACTGCGGTCGGTCCTCAAATTTTAGCACGCATTGCGCAAAGTGTGGCACAAGGCATTATTGCTCGACATGCTCAAGGTAATAACGCTCCACTCAATATTATTGCTTGTGAAAACATGGTACGTGGCACAAGCCAGTTCAAACAGGAAATCGTAAAGTATCTACCAGAAAATCTTCACCAATGGGTTAATGAGCATATTGGTTTTGTTGATTCTGCGGTTGACCGCATTGTGCCACCTGCAACGTCTAAAACAGGTGATATTTTAGAGGTGACGGTTGAAACATTCTCTGAATGGATTGTCGATAAAACTCAATTTATTGGTACAATCCCTCAAATCAAAGGTATGGAGCCCGTTGATAACTTAATGGCCTTTGTGGAGCGTAAACTATTTACCTTAAATACCGGACATGCTATTACAGCCTATCTCGGTTTTTATAACAATATTGCAACCATTCGGGATGCGATTTTAAACGATAAAATTCGTAAAATTGTACGTGGAGCCATGGAAGAAAGTGGACAAGTACTGATCAAACGCTATGATTTTGATCCAGCCAAACATCAAGCCTATATTGAAAAAATCCTAACTCGATTTGAGAATCCTTATCTACATGATGATACCGCACGAGTAGGACGTCAACCAATACGCAAACTAGGTCCTGGCGATCGTTTGATCAAACCATTACTTGGCACATTTGAATATAAACTTAGCAATCAAAATCTGCTTATCGGTATTGCAGCTGCGCTTAACTATCGTAATGATGACGACGAACAAGCAATCGAACTGGCAAATCAAATTGCTAACAAGGGTTTAAAACAAGCATTTTGCGATATTTCTGGTATTGAAAGTGATAATCCAGTTGTTAGCCAAATCGAACAACTTTATACTGCTATGCAAAATCATCAATTTTAAGTGACAATGCAAACATTAGCAGAAGACACCATACTTGAAAAACTCAATCAGCAAGCTGATATACACAGCTTGCTGAAAGTTGCGATCAATTTGATTAATGACAGTGTCAATCAATTGATTCTAAAGGTTTTTCGTAAAGAGCCTCATGCTATCAAGTTTGTTATTCCATCATTGGTGGGCAAAAATGGCCCACTTAATGACACCTCAGTCTGTTTGAAATTACTTTATGCACTAGGCATCATCACGCGTGAAGATTATGAAGATATTGAATTGTTAATGGCAATTTTAGATGAGCTAGAACAAGACGATAAAAATTACACCTATCTGGATGACGAAATCCTAGGTCCAATCAGCTTACTGCACGACATGATCCTTCCCCCTAACTCTCCATTAAATAACCCGCAAGAGAACGGCATTGTCGATACCTTAAAATCATCCATGTACCAAAACCGTTATCAACAAATGATTCGCTCAGCGTTGATCATCGCCATTACAGATTTAACCTTACGTATCGTAAATAAACAGAAAATTGATTATTTCCCTGAGTAATATTAATTTATAAAGATGAATTTTAAGTATTAATATAAAAAGGATGTTAAGTAGATAGTCAAAAATTGGGCGATTTTTAAGCTCAAAAACCCCGCTCCTCAACTTTTTTTGATTGCTTTTTGGTTAGATTGGCTGTTGTTTAGGGCAATCATTTCCCACTCTGGTAATTAGTCGGTATAATGCCTGCAATTTTATTGTTAAGTGGATTATGCATGAAAACGCTATTTGCCAGCACATCACGCGGGCTTGAAGAGTTATTAAAAAAAGAGTTAGAAAATATTGGGGCGAATCATTGTCGGGTGGCGCAGGGTGGTGTCTATTTTGATGCTAATGAGTCAACTATTTACCAATCGTTATTGTGGTCTCGTTTAGCCTCTCGTATTTTATTGCCAATTGCCGAGTTTGACATCTATAGTGATTTAGATCTTTATTCATGTGTGATGAATATCAAATGGACCGATATCTTCGCGGTAGATAACTCATTTGTTATCAACTTTGTTGGTGTTAATGACTTTATTCGTAACAGCCAATATGGTGCGCTAAAGATCAAAGATGCCATTGTTGATCACTTTATGCGACAAACCAATCAGCGCCCAAATGTTGCAAAGCAAAATCCTGATGTTCGTTTACATGCTTATCTTAGCAAAAATCGAGTTACACTATCATTAGATCTGAGCGGTGAAAGCTTACATCAACGTGGTTATCGCCAACAAACAGGGCAAGCACCGTTAAAAGAGAGTCTAGCCGCGGCTATTATTCTCCGTTCTGGCTGGCGGTTTGATGAGCCACTTATCGATCCAATGTGTGGTTCAGGAACGTTATTGATTGAAGCTGCGATGATGGCGTCTAATATCCCGCCAGGACTGCTACGCAAACAATGGGGATTTTTTGCTTGGAAAGAATTTAACCCAACACTTTGGAATGACTTACTGTTCAGCGCTAAGCATAATGTAAAAAAAACTAACACGATTTTTATCGGTTATGATAATAACCCTACAGTACTAGAACGAGCCAAACAAAATGCGATCCAAGCAGGAGTTGGTGATTTAATTACGTTTGCATTGCAGGATGTGACACAATTAACCAATCCACTTGATCACCATATACATGGCATGATCATCAGCAATCCGCCTTACGGTGAACGGTTAGAAAGCGAACCAGCACTTGTAGCTTTACACTCAGCACTTGGTCGCCAAATTAAACAACAATTTGGTGGGTGGAGATTATCGTTATTTAGTGGTACTCCACAGCTTTTAGATTGTTTACAAATGCGTGCTGACAAACAATTTAAAGCCAAAAATGGCCCTTTAGATTGTCTACAAAAAAATTATTCGATTGCGGATCGTCAAGTGGATCAGGCGGTCATATCAACAAATTTACCAGCTGCCGACTTTGCCAATCGTTTACGTAAAAATTGTCAAAAATTGGAAAAATGGGCCAACCAAGAACAACTTGAATGTTACCGTCTTTATGATGCTGATTTGCCGGAATATAATGTGGCTATCGATCGTTACAAAGATAAAATTGTGGTACAAGAATACGCTGCACCTAAAAATATTGATCCACAAAAAACGCGACAACGACTATTTGATATTATTAATGCTACCATGTCGGTATTGAAATTAACCGCCGATCAATTGGTACTAAAAACCCGTGAAAAGCAAAAGGGAAAACAACAATATCAAAAACTTGGGCAAAAACAGGATTATTTTTTAGTCCATGAATATCCAATTAATCACAAAAAAACGCAGTTTTGGGTTAATGTGGTGGATTATTTGGATACTGGTTTATTTTTAGATCACCGCTTAGCCAGAAAAATGATCGGACAAATGAGTGCAGGCAAAGACTTTTTAAATCTATTTGCCTACACGGGTAGTGCAACCGTCTACGCAGGTCTTGGTGGAGCAAAATCGACCACGACAGTTGATATGTCACGCACCTATTTAGAGTGGGCCGATCGTAATCTAAAACAAAATGGCTTAACCGGTAAAAATCATCGATTAATACAGGCTGACTGCTTGCTCTATTTATCTCAAGCTGATGAGCAGTTTGATTTAATTTTTATCGATCCTCCAACATTTTCCAACTCTAAACGGATGAACGATACTTTTGATGTTCAGCGCGATCATCTTAAATTAATGAGTGATTTAAAACGATTATTAAGACCAAACGGTGTAATTGTCTTTTCTAATAACAAACGAGGCTTCAAAATGGATGCCGACGGTATGCAAAAATTAAATCTGACGTTTCAAGACATCACCGACAAAACCTTATCGCTCGATTTCAGACGCAATAAACAGATCCACTGCTGTTTTCTTGTTAAACATCAATAATAAAATACCGCCGAAAGGCGGTATAATCTTAGCTTAGCTATAATGTTCAATTCTTTAGGAAAGCCCCACGAGAAATCATGTCGGCATACCCCCTACTCCATCATTCCATCTTCGCGTACACTAGATTATGCCATTAATTATCTCTAATTTATAAAAAGACAACCTTTTGCACAACAATCTTATTTGGAGTAAATAAATTCTTTATTATCGTTTCCAGCACTTACTTTTTGTGAATATATTGGAGCTTAAAAGCTTTTTTAAAATCAAAAAAGGTTGAGGATTTTGAGCAAAAACTGATGTCCTTTTGGAGGACATCAGAAAAATAAAAATTAACGTACTACTAGCACTGATGTTTGTGCACCTCTCACTACACCAGAAGCATTTGATCCAAGTAGATGTGTTGAGATATTTGGGCGTCTTGACCCTATGATAATTAGATCGGGCTCAATCTCTTCCGCTAGATGTAAGATCTCATCTCGTGGATTACCAAACGCGATTGAAAAAGATAAATTTTCTTTTGGTAAATTAATTGAGTCAATCAAGCGATGTAGCCATTGCTCTGTTTGTACTGTAGCTTGATCTTTAAACTCATCAAAACCAAATGAGTAAGCATTTACAATAGCCGATGCAACCGGTAAGGTATGAAAAAAGATAACTTGCGCATTGGATAACTTCGCTAAACACTCAACATGTGGGATCACTTTTTGAGTGAGTTCATCTTCAAGGACATCAATCGGAACTAATATTTTTTTGTACATACCGCCTCCTCATTTAAACTTATCTTTTTTAATTAATTTAAGATGGTACTAATTTTAAATTAAATCTAATATTGTTATCCTAACGCTAATTTAAAATATTGAAATAACTTTTTTGCAAAATCATGATGGAGATCAACTATGGGTAATATTATTTATCGCTATGACATCAAACCCAGTATAGAACAAGCGACATTATTATATTCTCGCTGCTCATTGGCGGAACGTCGACCAATAAGTGATAAACCTCGTTTTCAAGCAATGTTAGATAATGCTAATTTAGTCATTACCGCATGGCATGATCAGAAACTTGTCGGTATTGCCCGCTGTTTAACTGACTTTGTCTACATAACTTATTTAGCTGATTTAGCCGTTGATGAAGCTTATCAAAAATCAGGTATTGGTAAACAGTTGATAAAAGAGATTCAAATTCATACCGATAATCAATGTGCAATTACTTTGCTTGCAGCACCTCAAGCAGTCGATTATTATGGTCATATTGGTTTTAATGCTCATCCTTCCGCATGGATTTTACAAGAACAGTTAAAATGAAAATTATCCTAGCATCAACATCACTATCACGTAAAAAAGTACTTGAAAAATTAGCTATTCCTTTCGATTGTGTGCCGCCGATTTGTGATGAAACACCTCTACCAAATGAAAGTGCACAGCAGCTGGTGGTACGATTGGCTAATGCTAAAGCACAGTCATTGGTGGCAAGCAATCCTGATAGTTTAATTATTGGTTCCGACCAAGTAGGTGTTTTAGATGGAAAGATTGTATGTAAACCACTTACTATTGAAAACGCCCAGCAACAATTAAAAAATAGCAGAGGCAAAGCGTTTTACTTTTATACAGGAATGACGGTCATTAATACTCACACAGGCCAATCGCAAACGATTTGTGAACCGTTTAAAGTCACCTTTCGTCAGTTAACTGATGCAGAAATTGATGCTTATATCGCTAAAGAGATGCCACTACAATGTGCTGGCAGTTTTAAATGTGATGAGTTAGGGATTACTCTTTTCGATAAGCTTGAAGGTGATGATATTAATTCTTTAGTCGGATTACCGCTAATAAAGTTAAATAAAATTATGATTGATATGGGCTGTAATCCGCTGTTTTTATAATTGATGATAATGACAGAGCCGAATTTAATCGATTAACCGCCCCGCTGACATTTTTAATGTTTTTTGGCTGAAACTTGCTACATCATTATCATGAGTAACAATCAATAGTCCTGTGCCTTGTTGATGAATATCGGCTAATAATGCCATAATTTGTGTTGAACTTTCATCGTCAAGATCGCTGGTGGGTTCGTCGGCAATGACTATTTGTGGCTGGCAAATTAGTGCACGTAAAATAGCTATTCGACGCATTTCACCACCTGACATGTTGGCTGGATAAGCATCTTTTAAATAACTAATTTGGGCTTTTTCTAGCAGTTCCATTGCAGAATTTAAGCTCGATTGGTTTTCACGTTTCGTTAAAGAAAACGGTAAGCGAATATTTTCCAGAGCAGTTAAATTAGGTAATAAACTGCTACCTTGTGGAATGTAACCAATATTTTGATTACGAAACGCCGATACTTGTTTGTCATCAAGATCGAATAAATTGGTGCCGTTAATCGTGATTTTACCTTGAGTAGGCGTTAACAACCCAGCAATCATATTAAGTAGCGTCGTTTTACCACTGCCTGATTTACCCATAATGCTGATAAAGTCACTTTGTGCCATTGAAAAACTAACATTATTCACCGCTGAAAAGTGTTGTGATCCGCGCTTGTAATCTTTGCGAAGGTTTTTGATATCCAATAACATTATTCACCCTCTCTTAATGTTTGATAAGTATCAAACTTAGTTAATGATAATGCTGAATATATACTAGACAGCGGACCAATAATTAATGTCAGCAAAAATACGATGAATGCATAAATTAATCCATCGGTAATTGAAATATTCATACATGGCAAACCTATCGTTTGGCATATCAATAAGCTGAAGGCATAAATTAATACGCCAGCAACCACTATACCAGCAAGGCCACCTAAAGCACTAATGATAAGGGATTCTCGCAGTAACATTTTAACCAGATCACTGCGCGATGCACCCAAAATACGTAATAAGCTGATTTCGCGTTTTCGTTCATTAAGAGATGATGAAAATATTACAAAGATCACAATAATCGCTAACACCCAAAATATTGCCGATAAGCTATAGACAATCGTTGAAAAGCCATTTAACCATTTGGAGATGTTACTTAACATGCCTTTGGTCATCACAAAATCGATATTGTAATCGATAGCATATTTGGGCATGATTTGGTTAACAATATCTTTCGTCTGATAGTCAGGATTGACTTTAACAAAAATCGATGACACATAGTTAGCAAAGTGGTCAGTATCGCCTTCAATTAAATTGGCTTCTTTCATGAGCGATTGTGCAGCAGGAATGGTCATAAAAACTGAGGTGTCAAAACCCATTCCTGTACTATCCATTTTAGCGGCAATTTTAAATGGATGATTAAAAAACTTAATTTCGTCGCCCACATTTGAGGTAATTTTGCTGCCAACTACTACCTGGTCGTCAACCAATGGTTGTTCTAATTGTGTTTGTAGCCAAGGTTTAATTACAAAATCACTTTGCTGATCAAAACCAATTAATTGAACTTTTGATGTGCAACAACCAGCACTTAACGAAGCAATAAATAGTTGTGGTGAGACAGCTTCGATTCCTTTGATATCTTTGATTTTATCAATTAAGTCAGCTTTTAGATAAAAGCTACTTGGTTCACCACGTAATAAGGCGACTTCAAGATTTTTTTCATAACCATAAGGTACAATAAGAATGTCCGCACCTAACCGATTAGCCATGCCTGAAATTCCTAAGCTTAGGTTTTTCATCAATACACTACCGCCAAATAGCGTAGCGGAAAAAAGCATAATGATGATAATCAAGCAACAACTTCGAAAAGGTCGTCGTTGGATATTTCGCCATGCTAAATTCGCTATAGTTATTTCTTGCATGTTGGAGTTCTCTATAATTGGTGTTAAGGCTAACTAATGCTTTTAATAGTTGCTAATAGTTACTAGCGATTAGCTTGTTTATTTAAATATATCACATTGATAATAGCAACAATCGCTAATAATATTGACAATAATATCAATGCTGGTTTAGCCCCCATATTGCAACGCATCATTTCATTACCGCATACACCAATTAAAATAGTTGGAATCGCAGCTGCTAAGACCGCAGTGCAAGCTATAGCCATACTTAATCCCATACGTACAAATAACGAGCGGCTAAGTAACACCAAGGCACCAATAGCTATCACTAAACTACCAATACCAATTTCCGCCCTTGATGTCCAAAAACATTTCATGATTTTGCCACCAGCATTGTGCATGTGGCCATCCATCGGTGCAGAATGCATAGCATCGGCTGGCATAGATTGCACATCCGGCAGTGGGCAGACGGGTAAAATATAAAGCGGGAATAGAATAAGTAACGCTCCGATTAAGATAAATAGTACAGATGAAACAATGCGATTTTTCATAAATATAGACCTTATAATCATTAATTATTGATAATACTTGCTACTTTACCATGTTCAAGAACTACCGTTGTTTGCGCATGTTTTGATACTTCCGGTGAATGCGTAACAACGATGATTGTGCTTCCTTCTTCGTGAAGTTGATGTAGTAAGTTCATTACCATTGCTTCATTGCTTTCATCTAAATTACCGGTTGGCTCGTCAGCTAAAATCAGTTTTGGGTAATTGATTAATGCCCTAGCAATACAAACGCGTTGTTGTTCACCCCCCGATAATTGACGCGGTAAATGTTTGGCCCGTGCTGCAAGCCCCACACGATCTAATGCTTGTAAGGCTTCTTTTTCATCTACCATGCTATGATAATATTGTGCCACCATCACGTTTTCTAATGCGGTTAAATAAGATACAAGGTGAAATTGTTGAAAGATTAAGCCGATTTTATCACGCCGAATTTCCGTTAGTTGGGGTAATGAAAGTTGGGTAATATCTTGTCCATCTAGAATTACTGAACCCAGCGACGGTTTATCCATACAACCAATAATATTCATTAACGTGGTTTTACCACTGCCTGAAGGTCCCATAATGGATAGCCATTTACCTTCTTCAACGGTTAAGTTAACTTCTGACAAGGCATGTAAAGAGCCATAGATCTTTGAAACATTATTAACTTCTAGCATATTCATACTTTACTATCCTATTCGCCACGTAAAACTAATGCTGGTTCAACTTCAAGTGCACGTTTTACCGGAATCAAACACGCAATGATGGTTACCACAGCCGAAATGACAATCGTTGTTGGTATCAAATAAAATTCAATGACAATTGAGCGCCCAAATACATTGGCGCTAATTACTTGAGCAAAAATTAAACCACAAATAACCCCAATCACCCCACCAATAATACCTAAAATCATCCCTTCGGCTAAAAATTCTTTGGCAATACTTTTATTGGTTGCACCAATAGCTTTTTTCAGCCCTATCTCTTTGCGACGCTCCATTACTACCGTCATCATGGTTGTGGCCACACAGATCATAGTCAAAATTAACACGACTAAGGTTACTAAGTAGAGTAAAGATGACAGTTTACCGAGCACTGATGCTTCGGACTGTGTCACCCATTTTATAAGATGCGGTTCGATTGTGGTTGAGTGATCTTTAATGGTTTGAATATAGTGTTGCAATTCATCTTTGGTTGCAGTGATACTAATTTCGACCACTTCGGCCTGATTGCTTTCTTCAAGTAGGTTTTCAAGATCGTTCAGATCGATAAATATAAAATTATCTTCTGCACGACCTGTCTTGACGATGCCAGTAACAGTTAAGTCCTCATCAAAGCGAGAATTTTCTTTAGATTTTCCTGAAATTGGCATGGTACTTCCAATACTAAGTTTAGCAAACTGGGCAATATCCGTACCAATTATAATTTCGTTCGGATTTTTTGGTAGTTCACCTTCTATCTTCCAATATGGACTAGTTTTAATAACCTGATCAAATTGGGTGCCAACGATGGTATAAGGCTGTTGGTTACTGCGGATAGAATTATAACGAAATGGTGTAACACCTAATACTTTGTCTTTCGGTAATACGCTAATAGCTTTTTCTACCTCAACTATTGATATAGTCGGTTGATTATTAGCTGGCATTAACAATAAGTTAGCTCCATAAGAACGAAACTCTTGTCCCATTTGTCTTGGAATATCATAACAAAGCGTCACCATACCTAGTAACACTGTGGCCCCAATCGCAACACCAAGTAAGGCAATTGCAATCCGAGAACGACGGCGAATTAATGAGCTAAATATCGTTTTTAAAATAAAGCGTTGGTTTTTATTTATCATCACTTAACCTCGCTTACCGACCATGTAATACATCCGTTGGACGTAAGAACATCATAATACGTAATGCCGGCAAGCTTCCTAATAAGGTAATGAGACTTACCATAATTAATACCATTGGGATAATAATCATTTTAGGCTCAACAAATGAACCAAATACCGTCTGTCCAATAATTTGGGCAAAGCCAAGACCAATAAAATAGCCGACCATACCACCGAATAAAGCAATGATTAGTATTTCACTAAGAATTAACATCGCTACCGAGGTATTAGTTGCCCCTAGTGCTTTTAATAAACCAATTTCAGTACTACGTTCAATCACGTTAGCAGTAACTAAGTTAGATATCGCCAAAGCCGAACAGATCAAAGATAACACTGTCAGTAATAACATCAATAATTGTGTTTTTTGTAAAATAGAGCCTTCTGAGTCGGCAACTTGCATTATCGCTTTAACCCGAACATCGGGCATTAATTCTTCCAACTGATAGGCAATCGAACTGATATAAGCGGTGCAGTACCATCGATCCCATTCGGCACGCGATAAACTATTGGGATCTTGCGCCGCTTTGCGAGCTAAATCGTTTTCAGGTGTGGTAAGAGCGCTCACTTCAACCCGTTCAACTAGACCTTGTTTATTCGCTAACATTTGAGCAACTGGTAGCGATACATAAAGCTCGTTATCTTCAAGACCACCACTATGAAAGATATTATTTACAATTAGCTTCATTTTTGGGGAAGTTAGCTCAATACTATCGCCTAATTTAAGATTTAATTGCTTGGCAAGTGTTTCACCCACCATGGCACCTTGCAAGTTATCATCTTTCATTGGCTTGCCTTCTATCGACCACCACGACTTCATGGCTAACATTCCTGTGTCAACTTCATCACCAGTTGGAATAGTCAGATGCTTATTAAACCATGTTCCCACTAGTGTAATAGGTCTATCATTAACGGTCACTTGGGTCGTTAAATAGGGTGCAAAATCAACAATGTTATATGCCCAGAAAATCATTTTAATCTTGACTAAATCATCTTGCTTAATATATTGAGTTGCGTTTTGTTTGTCATCGAGTTGATATAACTCATTTACCATCGCTACACTTTTGGGCACAATATTTAAGTTAGCACCATAGGCTTTTAATTCTTGATTAACTTTATCACCAACATCAAACATCACATTTAACATGGCTGTCGCTAGCGAAACCCCTAAAGCAACGGTTAAGGCAATTAAAAATAGCTTCTTTTTTTGGCGAACTAACACACTAAGTAACATTCTTCGAAACATATTTTCTTCCTTTTCACACCTTTACTTAAAGCGACTTTTTTCAGCTTCAAGATGAGCTGGACGAATAATCATATTGCCATCTAAAATTTCATATTTAAGCGGTACTGGATTACAACCGCCTGAAAAACCAATTGTTGCAATATTCATTACCACATCACACAAAATACAGACAACTTGATTACCTCGTTGATAATAACCACTTGCACCACAGATATCACAAGCGTCAAAACCTACACCATATGCATTTTCGCTTTTCTTAATGACAATAAATCTAATTAAGGTGCCATCTACTGCTTGATAACCATAACGGTGTAAATTGCCGTCATTTATTTTATCTAATGGAATCACAATCAAACCATCCGCATTAGGTTTAACTGGCTCAGCGGGTGATAACTCCACACCTTTTTGGAGAATATAGCGTGCGCGAGTAACGGTATAAGCCGTTATGGCAATACCTGCCATTAATAATAATGAGGTACGGCGATCACGTCGTAAACTTGCTTTGAGTTTACGCACTTGGGCAGGATTACTACCTACTAATGAGGTAGTTTTGGATTTGGTGTATAATAAAATAGTAAGTAGTAACACCAATGCCATAAAGATGAAAGTAAATAAATTGACATGAGCTAAAACAAAAATAACTAATTCCATCATCCATTCTTGTGGTGAGATAAACCGCCGCACAATCAAAATTTGTAGAAAATTAATTATATTCTGTGTAGTAAAAATAATAATCGCTAATGAAGTAATAACAGTAATAAATCGAGTTGAAAACC
This sequence comes from Gilliamella sp. B3023, assembly GCF_026536845.1. NCBI lineage: Bacteria > Pseudomonadati > Pseudomonadota > Gammaproteobacteria > Orbales > Orbaceae > Gilliamella > Gilliamella sp. B3023. The sequence goes on along the minus strand of NZ_JAFNNH010000003.1, from coordinate 171,808 downwards.
TTTGGCAAAGCCGATAGATAAACAATCCAATTAAAATACAAACTAATAAAGCGAAACTGTAACCAATCCATTTAAACAGATAATCATTATTGAAAATTGACTCCATGCCAACATCAAATTCAAATGGATAAAGTAAAATATTCGGTAAACATTGTGCTGTAATAAGTCCAATTGCAATAGATACTATGATGAAAACTAGAAAATTTCTAAAAGATAAACAGATCAGCAATGGAACAACAATAATGCACCAAGTAACAATCACACCAAGATCATAAAACTCACGAACAGCAAAACCCGTATTTCGTTTTAATATTGCATAAATAAGAGCCGACAACATCCCCAATACAAATCCCGTGATAAGGTATTTTTTACTTGATTGAACAAATACAGCACTAAGTAGTGCCAACATAATCACAGGTACAAAAGTATTATCAGTAACATTGATAAGGTATTGGAGCATAATGATTGCCTAAAAATTACAACGTATATAGGCGAGTTTTGACACTCGCCGATAGTACAACTAATTATTGAAAATTAAATTTAATTAAAAATAATAATTACCATGCACGTGGGATGAAGTTAAAGTCCCAAGAAACTTCAATTGGTTTAGTCCAGAAACGACCTTCAACGCCAGTTTCTTTATCAACATGTAATAAATAACCTTGTTTTTCAGGGTTTTCGATAGTAAATGTTACTTTGTATTTACCTGCACCATCTAACTTAATATTGTTACCATAGTGAGGACCATCTGAAGCATTCATAGGCATAAAAGTACCTTCGATAGCTTTATCACTGCCTTCTTTTTGGATTTTATATTTTACAGTTAAGTAAGGCACGAAATCACCAGTACCAAAACCTAAGTTATTACCTTCAGCCGCTGAAATATCAGCTTCAATATGCATATCAGATTTTGAAGCAGGTAAACCACCCATACCAGCAGGTTCCATATCAACAGGTTGGAAATAAACTGCACCGATATGTAAAGGACCAACAGTTACTTCATCACCAATTGGAAACTCTTCGAAGCCTTTTTCTTCACCTGGTGCAGGTGCAGCAGCATAAGCCATTGAAGAAAGTGCAAGTATTGATGAAATACCAGCAGAGACTAATAGTTTTTTCATTGAAAACTCCTTAATTTTGTTTTTCACTTTTGATCACTAATCAATAAAATCATGACTAGTCAATAACAATTTACTACCAATGTATTTACGATTTATCACTAATCATTAATCGTTTTTAATGTTTTATATTAATTATTTCTTTTTATATTTTGTGGAATAGATAATCGACCCTATCACTGCCACTACCATGAACAACTGTGGTAGTAATGTTTCAACTGTTGGATAGATACCCAATATCTCAACCGAATGAACAAAATCGACCGGTGTAACCTGAATAATATCAGCTTCTTGCAACTCTTTTACACCACCACCAGCAAACGCAATCGCCATCAGATACATTAAGGCACTGGTACAAATAAAGAACGGTTTAAGTGGCAATTTAACCGTACCAAAGCGAATAATAACAAACACAAACGCTAATACAATCATTCCCACGCCCAAACCATACCACACCATATCCATATGCTCATTAGCATCTGCTAACATGGCTTGATAGAAGATGATAGTTTCTGCGCCTTCACGAAATACTGCTAAAAAGGCAGCAAATCCTAAAGCAAAACTACTGCCTGTAGAAACCGCATTTTGGACCTTACCTTCCACATAGTTTTTCCATGCTATGGATTCTGACTTGGACAGCATCCAATTACTAATAAAGAACAGCATTACCGTTGCCAATAACATGGCGCAACCTTCCATAATTTCTTGGTTGGCACCGCTTAATCCTACAATTGTATGTAACGCTATCGCCGCTAAAATACTAGCGAACACCGCAAACAAACTACTAAGATAAACGACTTTAAGCATCGGTTTATTATTTGAGCGAACAAGATAGGCAGAGATAGCCGCGATAACCAATATCGCTTCTAACCCTTCTCGGAAAATGATGATAAACGACGCCAAAAAGACACTCCAACCACTCTCTTTTTTACCATCTAACTCGTTGGCATCTTCATGGAGCATTTTTAAAATAACGTCAATTTCTGCTCGCACCGTTTTATTCGGCGCATTTTGTGTCATTAATCGTTTAATTTTTGCAAACTGGTATTCAGTATCAGTACCGCGCTTACCTGAAATATAAGACATCACTGCGCGCTCAACGCCATGCTTTTCGTAAAATCCAAAGTAAGCATTGTTAACACGGGCTTTAGCACCTTCGACGTCTTTCATAAAATAGATGTTGTAGGCATCATTCAAAATGATATCCATCTCATCAATAATTGCATTCCAGCTTTCATATTTCTTTTCGGCTGCATAAGAAGGGGAACTAAAAACAGCTAAACTGGCAATTAGTAGAACAACTAAAGTTAAATACCTTTTCACTTCCTACTCCTTTATTTTCCTAACAACATAATCCCTATTGGTTTGCTGTTTTCTGGCAATTGTAATGATTGACTAATAAATTCAGGATTGATTGAATGGATATAACGTGTGCTGAGTTTTAATGCTGTCGCCGACAAATAAACATTTTGGCTCATTGCGCCAACAGCAATTTGACTAAAATCATTGGCTTGTTGGGTATCATAATCTTTAAGATTGTCACCATCAGACACAAAAATAAAAATATAAGGTGCACGTTTAGTAAAACTTTGTTTACCGATGTCGCCACGAATATCTTGATTATTGATCTCACGAAGATAGTGCCCTTCCCACTCGTATATAAAGGTTCCCTTTTCACTTGCAACATACAGGCGAACATAAGGCGGTTTACCACTTGCCATTGGTACTGTCCAACCGTTTTTACCTCGATTTAAGCCACTGGCTGCCCAAAGTACACTTGAAAGCTCATCGTCAGACACCATACCTGTTGGAAATCCTCCACCCGGCGTTGAAGCACGCTTTTTAAGACTATCAAATAATCCCATACCCTCTTTCTTTTGTGGGGCCGGTAAAGTGACATCAGCATAGCTATAGGAAAAACAAGATAATAGCAAAACAATGGCAAATCTACGTAACAACATAGCATAAACCTTTCAGCTTTAGGAAATAAAATAATTGTTGCTATCTTATTGCTAATGCTTTCAATTATCAACAACAAACAATAATAATTATCATTAAGCTTGTTACATATAATAAAATCAACGCATTAATATTACCTTGCAATCTACGATTTTTATTTTTCTGATTAAAACGTATATACTGATGCAATATTCCCGTTTTAAGAAAATCTGAGTATCATTAACTATGCCGTTTTCGACTTTAATCGTATTACCACTTTTTATCTTAACTATTACCTTAGCTTCTTTTTTTAAACAAAAAAAATGGCAACTGCTCACCATTGTCTTAATGACCGTCATCATTGTTATGGAACTCACCTCTATCTATTTTAGTGGTGGATTTATTGATTATCAGTTTTACGTGAATTTAAATGTGAATGACATTATTGAAGGATTATTTATCTTCAAGTTACAGGCTGTATTAGTGATTGTAGTCTTTTTAGGATTAGTTTTTATAATTAGTAAATTAGCCAACTTATTTCGCAATAAATGCCGATTGTTATGGCGCTTATCGTTTGCTGTCATCGCAATTGCTTCAATTAGTTATCATAATGGTCCAATTAGTCGCCTCTATGAAATCTATCAAGTCACCTGTGCGCCAAAAGCAACCTTCGAGCAAGCATTACAAACGCTCAATATGAATGATTATGTTGCAAAATCACAGTTAAACAGTCAAAAAGGCAAAAATATTATTGTGCTATCGTTAGAATCTTTCGAGCAAGGATTTTTAGATTTTGCTGATATTACGCCTAATTTAAGACAGCTAAAGCAACAATATACCTTTTATCCAAATATGCCAATGAGTGCAGGTAGTACCTGGACAACCGCCTCAATGTACACTTATATGACCGGTGTACCATTTTTAATTGGTGAGCATTCAACATCCCCTTTAAAAAACGCTAACTCGACTAAATTAGTCACTTTAGGTGATGTATTAAAACAAGCGGGCTACCAAACTCGTTACGTTATGGCTGGTCCTGAATTTGCGAGCATTGGCCACACAGCAGAAGTAGTTGGAATGCAAGTGGTATCTGAAAAAAACTATCCAGGCAAATACCCAAATGCGCCATTTGGGTTATATGATAAAGATATATTAGACATCGCCGAACAGCAAATACAAGAGATGAAAAATAATGACAAACCATTTGCGCTATTTGTTTCGACTGTTTCAACCCATGCACCAAATGGCTTTAACGATGAACGCATGACCTCTGTTATTAGCCCAAAGCATGACAACATGTCTTTTGTAGCCGCATCTCTCGATTACAATTTAGGGCAATTTATTAACCACCTAAAAGAGCAAGGTTTACTAGACAATACCGTATTTTATATCTTCCCTGACCATTTAATGATGGGTGCGGGTACCGAAACCGTTAAAAAATTGTCGGAAAAAGAACGCAAATTGTACTTATTAACCAATGCGAATAGTGATGATTTACAAAAATCATCCAACCAAACCATTTACCAAATCGACTTACCAAGAATGATTTTGAATGGTGCACAAATTAAAACGAATGCAAAATTCTTAACTGATTACTTAATTGGTGAAAATTTCGATAAAAAGCAATTTATCGAACAACATAAATCAAACATCGCCACGTTAAACAATGCAGCACAAGAGCAAAAATGACAGTCGATACCTTAATTTTGGTCATAACCATTAGTTGTTTAGGCATGATATCACCCGGGCCAGATTTTTTTCTGGTCTTAAAAAATAGTTTAAGCTATAACCGAAAAATAGCATTAATGACCTGTTTAGGAGTAATTAGTGCTATCGCCATTCATATGAGTTACTGTGTGGCAGGCATTGCTGTATTAATCACCGCCACCCCTTGGCTCTATAATGCATTACGTTATGCCGGTGCCGCTTATTTGTTATGGATTGGAGTTAAAGCGTTACTAGCCAAAAGCAGTGGCACCGCCTATGTTTCCAAACAAGCGCTGGAACTGAATGTCACAGCCAAAGCTGCGTTTATGCAAGGGCTATTGTGTAATTTACTTAATCCAAAAGCTACGCTGTTTTTTCTAGCTATCTTTACTCAACTACTTAATGCCAGCTCAACGATGGTAGATAAACTGGTAGTTGCTTTTATAATCTGGCTTGAAGCTGCAATTTGGTGGCCGATGGTAGTATTCGTCTTCCAAACCCAAATTGTCCAACGTCGTTATTTTAAGTTACAGTTGATTATTGATAAGTTGTTAGGCGTGATATTAATCGTGCTTGGAGTTAAAGTTGGATTAGGATTCTAAAGCTTTAAAAACCCCGTTCCTCAACATTTTTTATTCCAAAAAGTGCGCTCCTCAATTATTTCTTATCTTTTTATTCTAAAAGGCTTTTGAATATTGAATAGTTAATTGCTAGACTATTAATAATTTAATCAATATATATTTTTTAGTTTTAATTTGATGAGTGGCTAAAAATGGACAAATTATTACAATATGGTCGAGAATTACTTGAACTTGAGCTTCATGAGGCACAGAAGCTGCCAGCTCGGCTTGGTGAGGGTTTTGTTAAGGCTTGTCAGTTAATTTTGTCAACAAAAGGCAAAGTTGTAGTGTCAGGCATTGGTAAATCTGGTCATATTGGTAAAAAGATCGCAGCATCATTAGCCAGTACTGGTAGCCCAGCATTTTTTATGCATCCATCTGAAGCATTACACGGTGATTTAGGAATGGTGACCGAGAATGATGTCGTGATTTTGATTTCTTATTCAGGACGAGCTAAGGAATTTCAATTTATTTTACCCATTCTTGCAGCAATGAATATTCCAGTTATTGCCATAACAGGTGGGCTTGATTCCCCATTAGCATTAGCTGCGCAAGCAGTGCTGGATATTTCAATCGAAAAGGAAGCGTGTCCAATGGGATTAGCTCCAACCTCAAGCTCAACTAATACGTTAATGATGGGCGATGCGCTGGCAATTGCCGTTATGCGAGCTCGTGGATTTAAGGAAGAAGATTTTGCTCGTTCACATCCAGCTGGCAGTTTAGGCGCTAAACTATTAAATCATGTAAAAGATATTATGCGTAAGGGTGATTTAATTCCTAGAGTACCACAATCAGCAACAGTACTTGATGCCATGTTAGAATTAAGTCGTACTGGTGTGGGGTTAGTTGCAATATGCCAAGATGATAATAAAATAGTTGGCGTTTTTACAGATGGCGATTTACGCCGTTTGTTACTAAAACATGGTACATTACAAGATAATATTGTCGATGTAATGACAAGTCCAGGACATCAAATACCTGAAACTTGGAAAGCGGTCGAAGCTTTAAAATCATTTAATGATCATAATATTACTGCTGCACCTGTGGTAAATAATCACGGCGAATTGGTTGGTGCGCTGAATATTCATGATCTGCATCAAGCAGGTATTAGTTAATCGATTAATAAATACCTGTTGCAAAATGGGGCTATCTATTGAGATAATTACCGACCTAAATTTTTGTCGTTAGACGGAGATCCAAGTAAGTTACACAATTCAATACCGAAATGATGAGTTATTTAAGTCATTATAAATTGATATTGTGTTGTAAATTTTAACCAAAATTAATAGATGATGAAACTACAATGGCAGAAAAGCGAAATATCTTTCTAATTGGCCCTATGGGGGCAGGAAAAAGCACAATAGGCCGACAAATTGCACAACAGTTAGGTATGGAATTTTTTGATTCTGACCAAGAAATCGAGAAACGTACAGGTGCTGATATTGCATGGATTTTTGACTTAGAAGGTGAAGACGGATTCCGAGCCAGAGAAGAGAAAGTCATTAATGAGTTGACTGAAAAACAAGGTATAGTTCTTGCTACTGGTGGTGGTTCGATTTTATCTAAAGAGACACGTAACCGTTTATCAGCTCGCGGTATTGTAGTTTATTTAGAAACTACAATAGAAAAACAGATGGCAAGAACCCAGAAAGATAAGCGTCGTCCTTTATTACAAGGTGGCAATACTCCCCGTGAACTTTACGAAGAATTAGCCGAAGAGCGTGATCCACTTTACGAAGAGATCGCTGATATTACGATTAAAACTGATGAGCAAAGTGCTAAAGGTGTTGCTGGATATATTATTGAAAAAATAGAACAAATTTAAAATTTCAATTTTTTAAATTCGGCTGGCCATGAGGCAATAAACCATTTGAAAGGAGTTAATATGCGTGTAGATAAAGATGATCGTTATATACCAGAACAATCAAGTAAGTCTTCTACGCCTTCTTTTAGTATATCAACTTTTTTTCAGCATTATTCGAAGAAAAAATTGATTATTATGGGATTAGCTTTAGCTATTATTGTCTTGTTGGTTTGCTTTGTGATATCTCGTCCATCAAAAAAAACAACCATACTGACTCCTCCTGAAGTCAATGGTGTTTCGTCGACGCAAACGCCTGATTCAACAATCAGTAGCGATAGTGGGGCGTTAGCGCAAGGTCAACAAAATTCTGCACCTGTGCCACCAGCCCCAATTAATAGTAATGTTAATGAGCACGATAATGGGGTTAGTCAACCTCCAGCATCAACACAGTCAACATCGGGTTCTAGACCAGAGCTGCAACCAACGGGTAACAGTACAACTCAAAATACTAGTGGTTCATCAACTAATTTAAATAAACCAATAAATCCAGATAGAGGCAATCCTACTGTTTCTAACTCAAATAATAGTGTAATAACAGGTAATAATTCAACTTCGATTGCCAAAATTAAGAATGATCAGTTTTCAATTCAACTTAGTTCTTCTAGTTCAGTTGATGGTTTGAAAAGATTGGTTAAAGAACATAATCTTACTAATTACCAAATTTATGAAACCAAACGAAATAATGTTAAATGGTATATCTTAGTTAAAGGTACATATGATTCTGCTGACGAAGCCAGAAAAGCGATCAAATCTTTACCAAGTGCACTACAAAAAGATAAGCCTTGGATTAAATCTGGCGAAACAATTAATAAAGAAAAATCAGCAAAATAGGAGTTTCCTTTGAAGAAGCAACGAGCCTTTTTAAAATGGGCTGGAGGAAAATATGAGCTTGTGGACACAATTAAACAATATCTACCAGAAGGGGACCAACTCATTGAGCCCTTTGTAGGCGCTGGTTCTGTTTTTTTAAACACAAACTTTAAAAGTTATATTTTAGCTGATATCAATCATGATCTAATTGCGTTATTTAGGTTATTACAATCCAATCCTGATAAGTTTATTAATGATCTTAAGCTATTATTTAATCATCAGAATAATCAAGCTGAGGCTTTTTATCAGCTACGAGATGTCTTTAATTATAGTAAAGATCAATATCTACGATCGCTTTTGTTTGTCTATTTGAATCGCCACTGTTATAACGGTTTATGTCGCTATAATAATAGCGGGCTTTTTAATGTACCTTTTGGACGTTACAAAACTATCTATTTTCCTGAGAAGGAGCTCTACTATTTTGCTCAAAAAGCACAAAAAGCTGAGTTTATCTGTACTCCTTATCATGAAGCAATGAAAATGGCAAAACGCAATTCTGTCATTTATTGTGATCCGCCTTATCTTTCTCCAAATGAATCTATCGGTTTTACGGCTTATTATTCCAATAATTTTGGTTTTGAAGAACATAAGCGATTGTCACAATTAGCTGAAAAAATAGCTTATAAAAAAAATATTCCTGTACTACTATCAAATCACGATACAGAGTATACCAGAACGTTATATAGTAAAGCGCGTTATCTTTACCGTGCAGAAATGCGACGCTCAATTAGCTGTGCTGGCGAAGGACGCAAAAAAATTGATGAAATATTAGCCTTGTACCAAAAATAACCTATTTTATGTATAAGGTTTTATTAGTAGAGGTATGTTATGAAAGAGTTTATTATTGCACCATCAATATTATCCGCTGATTTTGCTCGTCTTGGAGAAGATACGCAGAAAGTATTAGACGCTGGTGCCGATGTTGTCCATTTTGATGTAATGGATAACCATTTTGTACCAAATTTGACGATGGGTAGTATGTTTTGTAAGGCTCTTCGTGATTATGGTATTAAGGCTCCGATTGATGTTCATTTGATGGTTTCGCCGGTTGAAGATTTAATTACCTCATTTGCCAAAGCTGGCGCAACTAATATCTCTATTCACCCTGAAGCTACTATTCACCTTGACCGTTCTTTGCAATTAATTAAAGATCATGGTTGCAGTGCAGGAATTGTACTTAATCCTGCAACGCCGTTAGATTATTTGGATTATGTGATGGATAAAGTCGACATTATTTTATTAATGAGCGTTAATCCAGGTTTTGGTGGACAATCATTTATACCAAGTACTCTAAAAAAATTGCAACAAGTTAAACAGCGCATTATTGAGTCTGGCAGAAAGATTCGTTTAGAAATTGATGGTGGTGTTAAAGTTGATAATATCGCTGAAATTGCCAGAGCGGGTGCTGATATGTTTGTTGCTGGTTCGGCAATATTTGGTCAACCGGATTATAAAGCCGTAATTGATGCAATGCGTAAAGAATTAGAAGGTGTTAACCATGGCTAAGTTAAATGATATTCAAGCTATTGCTTTCGATTTAGATGGAACTTTAGTCGATAGTGTGCCTGGCCTTGCCTTAGCTGCACAAAAGATGTTAGCAGATTTGGAGTTACCCACCGTTACTAATGAGCAAGTAAAAAACATGGTCGGTAATGGCATTGATGTCATGCTCGAACGCGTATTCAACGTGATTGGTCGCAATCCGTCTAAAGAGGATTTCAATAAAGCGAAACAGTTGTTTAATCATCATTATGATGAGGTTATGGATGAGCAAACAACGCTATTCCCGCATGTTAAAGAAACCTTAAAAACGCTTTATGAAAATCATTATCCCTTAGCTTTAGTTACCAATAAACCTGCGCAATTTTTACCTGCTTTATTGACGTCATTAGGTATTAAAGAATACTTTTCATTGGTACTTGGTGGTGGTGATGTGATTAAGTTGAAACCACACCCCGCCCCACTTTATCAAGTCATGGCAACCTTTGGATTGTTTAGTGATCAGTTGCTGTTTGTTGGTGATTCAAAGAATGATATTACTGCTGCTAAAAATGCTAATTGCCCAACAGTGGCGTTAAGTTATGGTTATAATTATGGGGTGTCGATTGCATCTAGCAAGCCTGATTTTTTATTTGATGATTTTAAAGATATATTAACCTTATTACCTCAGCCAAAGGCTGATGCAAAAAAATAATGAGTATAAATTAGGAATAAATTATGAGTAAACCAATTGTATTTAGTGGCGCTCAGCCATCAGGAGAACTAACATTAGGCAACTATTTAGGGGCTTTGAAGAATTGGGTGTCTTTGCAAAATGAATATGATTGCGTTTATTGTATTGTCAATCAACATGCGATCACGGTCCGTCAAGATCCTAATAAGTTGCGAAAAGCAACACTTGATACGTTAGCGCTTTATTTGGCGTGTGGTATCGATCCACAAAAAAGTACTATTTTTGTTCAATCACAAGTACCAGCTCACGCTGAATTAGGTTGGGCGTTGAACTGTTATACTTATTTTGGTGAACTGAGCCGTATGACGCAGTTTAAAGATAAGTCATCTCGTCACTCTGAAAATATTAACGCCGGGCTATTTGATTATCCAGTATTAATGGCTGCTGATATTTTGTTATATCAAGCTAATTTAGTTCCTGTAGGTGATGATCAGAAACAACATCTCGAGTTATCACGTGATATCGCTATGCGTTTTAATGCACTTTATGGCGATATTTTTACTGTTCCTGAGCCGTTTATTTCTAAAGTAGGTGCTCGTGTGATGTCTTTACAAGATCCAACCAAAAAGATGTCTAAATCAGATGAGAATCGTAACAATGTTATTGGTTTACTTGAGAATCCGAAAGATGTCGAGAAGAAGATTAAACGGGCAATGACCGATTCAGACGAACCACCTGTTGTACGTTATGATTCAAAAAACAAAGCCGGTGTTTCAAATCTGTTAGATATTTTGACAGGTATTACAGGTAAGCCGATTGCTGAACTTGAAAAAGCGTTTGAAGGCAAAATGTATGGTCATCTAAAAACCGAGGTGGCAAATCAAGTTATCGAGATGTTAACCGGTTTACAAGCAAAATATCATCAATATCGAGATGATGAAAATTATCTTCTTTCAATTATGCAAGAAGGAGCACAAAAAGCTCGCGCTAAAGCAGAGCCTACGTTGAAGAAGGTTTATGACGCAATCGGTTTTGTATAATCTAAAATAAGATTGCGATTATTACTAAACAATATCAAACGGCTTTAATTGATATGAGCTCTATTGTTCTAATAATGAGTTAGCTTGAGGCCTTTTGATTATAATAGGTTTATTATGAAAATTATCATTCTTGGTGCAGGCCAAACTGGTAGTGCACTTGCTGAATATCTAGTAACTGAAAAGCAGAACGATGTGACTGTCGTTGATGAAGATCATGATAAATTGCAATCTTTGCAAGAGCGTTTTGATTTACAAGTCATTTGCGGTAAATCCTCTTACCCACAAGTATTAGAGAGTGCTGGCGCGGAATCAGCCGATATGTTAGTTGCCGTTACCAATTCTGATGAAGTAAATATGATGGCTTGTCAGATTGGGCATGTGATGTTTAATATTCCACAAAAAGTTGCTAGAATCCGTGCTCCTGAATATAACGATGAAAGATACCCATTCTTCAATAAAGATTGTATCAACATCGATCATATTATTGCTCCTGAAAACTTAATTACAAATCATATTAGCCAATTAGTTCAATATCCTGGTGCTCTACAGTTTGCTTCGTTTTATGATAATCGTGTCTGTTTGGTTGCTGTAACCGCTTATTACGGTGGTGCGTTAGTGGGGAGCGAACTGTCCGAACTTAAAGAGCATTTACCACATGTCGAAGCGCGTGTTGTTGCTATTTATCGTCAAAATCGTTTTATTCGTCCAATAGGTTCGACTTTAATTGAAGCTGGAGACATGGTTTATTTTATTACCCCTCCCCTCAACATTAAAGCAGTAACCAGTGAACTACAAAGGCTAGAAAAACCTTATAAACGTATTATTATTAGCGGTGGTGGTGGCGTTGCCATTGCTTTAGCTAAACGTTTAGAGAATGATTATCAAGTTAAGTTGATTGAACGTAATGCAGAAAAAGCTGAATTAATAGCTGAGCAGTTAGTTAATACCACCGTGTTACATGGTGAATCATCAGACCAAGAATTATTATCGCAAGAGCAAGTCGAGTTAACCGATCTGTTTGTGGCGGTCACTAGCGATGATGAAGCCAATATTATGTCATCTATGCTGGCAAAAAGAATGGGGGCAAAAAAAGTCATCGTTCTTATCCAGCGACAAGCCTACTTAGAATTGATTAACGATAGTGTTATTGATATCGCGATTTCACCACAACATGCCACTATTTCAGAACTACTAAGCCATGTTAGGCAAACAGGTGTAGTTAAAGTTGTCTCATTACGCCAAGGTGAATCAGAAATTGTCGAAGTAGTTGCTCGTGGTGAAGCCGAAAATTCAAAATTAGTCGGTAAAAATATCAACAGTTTAAAATTACCTTCAGGTGCTACGATTGGTGCCGTGGTTCGTGGTGAAGATGTAATTATAGTAAATACGGATTTAATGATTGAAGATGGCGATCATTTAATAATTTTCTTACCGGATAGACGCGCCATTAGTGATATAGAAAGATTATTACAATAACTTGTTTAATTTTTAAACTCAGTTCATAATAGATTCAATTTTATCCAAATTTGTTATTTAGACTCGGGGTGTTTTTTGTTAGAGCAAAAAACTGAGAATTTACCCGTTGAACCTGATCTGGATCATGCCAGCGTAGGGAAGTCTCTGTCTTAATTACCGCTTTTGACACATTCTTCCCTTAATATTATTTATTAGATAAGGAAAGAATATGTCGGTCATTAAATTATTTTCAAATCAAGATGCCATTCCTTTTATTGAGCAAGTTCATCAGAAGCGACCTTTAATCCATTGTATTACCAATGATGTGGTACAAAATTACACCGCTAACGTTCTTTTGGCGATTGGGGCTTCACCAGCGATGGTGGTAGCTGAGCAAGAAGTTGAGGACTTTGTTGCCATTGCAAATGGTTTGTTAATTAATATTGGTACGATCAATAGTCATAGCGCTAAAAGCATGTTACTAGCCGCCGCAAAAGCTAATCAAACTCCTTGGGTATTAGATCCTGTCGCAGTTGGAGCAGCATTGAAATATCGTACTGAAATTGCTAAGCAATTATTAACATTTAAACCGACAGTTATTCGAGGAAATGCTTCAGAAATTCTAGCATTAAGTGGTCAACAATCATCATCAAAAGGGCCTGATGGGCTGGATTCTACTGATTCTGCATTAGATGCGGCAATGCTATTAGCCAAGAAATATCAAACCATTGTTGCAATAACAGGTGAGACCGATTATGTCACAGATGGTGAGCAGGTTTATAGCATTGTTGGGGGTGATATCGCGCTAACACAAGTAACTGGTACTGGTTGTTCATTATCTGCGATTGTAGCTGCATTGATTGCAAGTTCTGAAGATCATTTAAAGGCTACTGCTTCAGCCTGCTTTATGATGAAAAAAGCGGGTGAACTCGCTAATAAACAGCAAGGGCTAGGTACTTTTGCTATGTCAATTATTGACCAACTTTCTCTTTTCACCACAAATAAGGATTTTTGATGAAGAAGCAACTTGATTTAACACTCTATTTAGTACTTGACCCAGTACTTTGTGATGGCATAAATGGTATGGTTAATACCACTAAGTTTGCAGTTGAAAATGGTGTTACTGCCGTTCAATTACGTTCAGAACAAGAATATTCAGGTAAAAATTGGTATAAAGCCGCCCAAGCTTTAAAAGAAGTATTAATCGACACTCAAGTTCCACTATTGATTAATGATCATATTGATATAGCTTTAGCTGTCGATGCCGATGGTGTTCATGTTGGACAAAGCGATCTACCTGTCGAAGTTGCACGACGATTAATTGGAGAAGATAAATGGATAGGGCTTTCAGTCTCTAATTATTCGCAACTTGAGCGCGTTCCTTGGCAACTAGTCGATTATCTAGGTATTGGCCCTATCTATCCAACCCCCACCAAAAAAGATGCAGCAGAAGCAATAGGCATCGCCCAATTGACTGAACTTGTTAAAGCAAAACAATGCCCTGCCGTTGCGATAGGTGGTATCGGTGTAAACAATTTAACTGAAGTGATTCAAACTGGCATTGAAGGTATTGCCGTTGTATCCGCAATTTGCGGGCAAGGAGATATTGCTAATGCAACATCTGATTTAATAAGAAAAATAAGACAAGCAAGATAGGAAACTAAACCATGACAACAATTTCATTAACTATAGCTGGTAGCGATCCTAGTGGCGGTGCAGGTATTCAGGCCGATTTAAAGGCCTTTTCAGCGCTTGGCGCTTATGGGATGTCAGTCATTACTGCTTTAACCGCACAAAGTACACAAGGTGTTAATAGCATATACCCAGTGCCACCCGAATTTGTTGAGGCTCAATTTAACACACTTTATCAAGATATCCATATTGATAGCGTTAAAATCGGTATGCTGATGAATAAAGAGATTGTAACCACGGTTAATCATTTATTAAGCAATAATCCTATTGCCAATATTGTTCTTGATACGGTAATGATAGCCAAAGGGGGGCATCCTTTATTGAGAAATGATGCCATTACCGCTATTCGAGAATTGCTATTACCATTCGCCACCATCATCACCCCTAACCTTCCAGAAGCAGCAGCATTACTTGATTGTCATGAGGCACAAAACGAAGATGAAATGCAACAACAGGGTTATGAGCTACTCAAATTAGGCTGTCAGGCAGTATTAATGAAAGGGGGACATTTGCCAAGTCAAGAAAGTCCGGATTATCTAATCACGCCAACAAAGATCATCAGAATGGCATCACCACGTATCCAAACTAAAAACACTCATGGTACAGGTTGCACATTATCGGCAGCTATTGCAGCATTACTACCAAAATATGAGTTAGAAGAAGCCGTTAAACAAGCAAAAAAATACCTACAAGGTGCCATTGAAAATGCAGATAATTTGAAAATTGGTAAAGGAATTGGACCTACTCACCATTTTTATCAATGGTGGGACACCGCAGGAAAAGGCTAGAAAGCTAAATGTGGTATTTTCGGCAAACGCTATTTTCAACAGCTTTATACTTCATCGACAATCCGTGCCAATGAAGTATATGAAAACTTTTTTAGTGCATTATCTAGTCAAATAGAGGCTATTGGATATTTGTATTATCTAGTATTTAAGCGATTGTCTTAATCGTTTAAAATGAGAAATTGTAAATAGTATTGCCTTAATACGAAATACCCACAAACTCAAACCCCGCTTGATTAACGGCTTGAATTGCAGCTTCTTGTGAGATAGTACCACCTTCTATATCAACTTCATGCTTCGCTAAATCAACGGTCACTTTAGCTTTAGGATCAATATCATTAATTGCTTTAGTAATGGTTTTAACACAATGTTGACAACTCATATTATCGACGATTAATTTCATCATTATCCCCTTTTGTTATCTAATAATTCATCTAGTGCAACGTTGGAACATCTATAATTAAAATAAATTTGTC
Organism: Gilliamella sp. B3023; assembly: GCF_026536845.1. NCBI lineage: Bacteria > Pseudomonadati > Pseudomonadota > Gammaproteobacteria > Orbales > Orbaceae > Gilliamella > Gilliamella sp. B3023. The sequence continues at coordinate 156,070 of NZ_JAFNNH010000003.1, read as the reverse complement.
TGCCATATAAAGTATAGTGATTATATTACGCCAATAAGCCTACAAAAAAAACACCTCAGAATAATGAAAATTTATAAGATTTATATCTGTTATTAATAAATCGTAATGATTGAGCGTTTCTGCTCCTTTATACTCAAATAAACCATGGTGCCAAGAAAAATAATCAAGGTTATCCTTCAAGAATAAAAATTGAATAACAGAAATAATCGACTTATACAAAATTAGATTGTATATTTATTCATCTATGTGGTTTTGATAATAAAGTTAGTTTTTGTTTTTAAATATAATTTTAACTTAGATGTATAGTTCCATTTTTATTTTTTCTCATAAACGATATTCAGGTTAATTAGGAGCCTAAAATGCAGCATATTATGGAAACGATTAGAAAAACAGAACAAGAATTTGTTGATATTCGACATCAGATTCATAAACATCCTGAGTTAGGTTTTGAAGAGAAAAAAACCAGTGATTTAGTTGCAAATAAGCTATCTGAATGGGGCTATGAGGTTCATCGTGGTCTAGCAAAAACTGGCATCGTTGGTGTTTTGAAAAATGGCGCTAGTAATAAGAAAATAGGTATTAGAGCTGACATGGATGCATTACCTATTGTTGAAGCTTCGGGTAAACCTTGGAGCAGTGTTAGCCATGGTAAATTCCATGGTTGTGGTCATGATGGGCATACCACTATTTTGCTATGTGCAGCTAAATATCTTGCCGAAACACGCAACTTTGATGGGACTTTACATGTCATTTTTCAACCAGCTGAAGAGTTGTTATATGGTGGGAAAGTGATGGTCGATGAGGGTTTATTTAAACAATTTCCTTGTGATGTGATTTTCGGTATTCACAATATGCCCGGATTTAAGGAAGGCCATTTTTATTTTAAAAGCGGTGCTCTTATGGCTTCATCCGATACGATTCATATCACCATCAAAGGGAAAGGTGCTCATGGAGCCATGCCTGAGCGAGGAATTGATGCGACGCTTGTTGCTTGTTATATTGGCATTGCTTTACAAAGTATTGTTTCCCGCAATGTTTCACCCTTTGAGAAAGCTGTTATCACGATTGGTTGTATTCAATCTGGCGAAGCCCCCAATGTGGTCAATAGCGATGCATTGATGAAGCTAACCGTCAGAGCATTAGATAATAATACCCGGACTTTATTGCTCAAGCGTATTACCGAAATTGCCACTTCGCAGGCGGAAAGTTTTGGCGCCTCAGTTAAAATCGAACATATCAATGGTAGCCCTGTTTTACATAATGGTGCTAATGCAACAAAATTTGCATTAGAAGTTGCTCAGAAATTAGTCGGTAAAGATCGTGTTCATGATAATTGCCATCCTTTTATGGGCAGTGAAGATTTTGCTTTTATGTTAGAGAGCAATCCAAATGGTTGTTACATGATTATCGGCAATGGAGACGAACAAGGATTTTGTAGTGTTCATAATCCTGGTTATGATTTTAATGATAAATGTATTGTTCCTGCTGCGTCATATTGGGTTGCATTAACTGAAACATATTTAAGTAAATAAGGATAAATCGCTTCTATGTCTGGTTTAAATATGTCAACTTCAAAGAATTCTAGCACCAAGCAAGTTAAAAGTTATAACCGGTTAACATTAGGTATTGTATTAGGAGTTATTACTTTTTGGCTGTTTGCTCAATCAATAGTCAATGTTGGACCGGCTGTTCAGCATACTGTTGGTATCACTCCAGCCTCTTTTAATTTAGCAGTAAGTTTGACTGCACTTTTCTCTGGCTGCTTTATTGTGGTTGCTGGAGGTTTAGCTGATCGCTTTGGACGAGTTCGTTTTACTTACCTTGGTTTTATTTTAAGTATTATTGGTTGTCTTTGTTTGATTTTTGCCCAAGGAGAAATATTATTTACCTTTGGACGCATTATTCAAGGCTTATCTGCAGCCTGTATTATGCCATCGACTTTAGCATTAGTGAAAACCTATTATCAAGGCAAAGATCGTCAGCGTGCATTGAGTTTTTGGTCGATTGGATCTTGGGGCGGCTCGGGCACTTGTGTGCTTGCTGGCGGTGCAATAGCGACTTATTTAGGTTGGCAATGGATCTTTATAATCTCTATTATCTGTGCTGTCTTAGGTATGCTTTTGTTGAAAGGAACTCCTGAGACCAAAATTGAAGATCCTTCGAGTCTGCCAAAATTTGATTATGTAGGGCTATTTGTTTTTGTTATTACGTTAGTTTCATTAAATCTTGTGATAACCAAAGGCTCTACTTTTGGATGGGCTAGTGTAGCAACATTATCGTTGGCTACCGTTTGTTTTGTTTTTATGATTTTATTTTTTGTTATTGAAAAAAGTAAAGCGAGTGGCGCTTTCATTGATTTTGCATTATTTAAAAATATCCCTTACCGTGGTGCTACCTTATCCAACTTTATGCTAAATGCTGTTGCAGGCACGTTAATTGTGGCCAGCACTTATACCCAACAGGGGCGAGGGTTTACCTCTTTCCAAAATGGATTATTAACTATTGGTTATTTAGTTTCGGTTTTATGTATGATTCGTGTTGGTGAAAAAATCTTACAAAAGGTAGGTGCGAAAAAACCAATGTTAATGGGACCGTTAATTACTGGTTCCGGAATTGCATTGATGACGCTGACATTTTTACCAGATATGCTTTATATTATTTCAGTATTAGGTGGCTACATTTTATTTGGTCTTGGTTTAGGTTTTTATGCGACTCCTTCGATCGACACAGCAATTTCTAGCGCCCCTGAAGATAAAGTTGGTATTGCATCAGGAATATATAAAATGGCAAGTTCATTAGGCGGTGCTTTTGGTGTTGCCATTTCAGCATCAATTTATGCTGCAGTTATTGCCAGTGGTCAAAGTATAGCAACTGGCGCAGCAATTGGATTATGGATTAATGTCGGATTTTGTCTGTTATGTTTTATTTCAATTTTATTTTTAGTTCCAAATAATGCCGGCAAGAATAAATAGCTTAAGTTAATTTTTAATTCTTAAAACACTTCATAGGGATATGACTTTTTATTTCTATCCCTATATTTCTAACCGACAGTATGTTCAGCTTATTTACCAATGCAAAATGAGCTGAATATGCGCCCTAGTAGATCATTGGAGGTAAATTCGCCAGTGATTTCACTCAATGACTCTTGCGCAAGCCGAAGTTCTTCTGCTAATAGTTCGCCAGCATGAAATGTTGTGAGCTGGTATTTACCATTATTTAAATGCTCTGCTGCTTTTTCAAGTGCTTATAAATGTCAGTGATAAGCCAAAAGTCTCATCCCGTGCTACTCATAAAACACATTACCTGTTTGATATAATCACATATTTAGGTTAATAGCTGATCCTTTTCGTACTAATTGAATGAGGGAATAGCCATAACGAGTACAAATCTACTTAACCGTCATTGCACAAAACATTAAATGACATTTTACTCAAAAAATCTTTAAACAAAAAAACTCTCGAACTTATGGTTAATTATGTCAAATAATGATTATTGAATTGTGATATTAGGACTTTTTTAACGATTAATTTTTAATATTTGATAAGATCCTGTCGCATATATCACTCCACTTATAACTAAAAGGGCTCCAGCTAACTGTAATAAATTGGGTATTGTACCGGTTATAAAAGCGAGTAATAAAGTAAAAACAGGTACGAAATTGAAAAACAATGAAGTATTAGCTGCACCTAGTTCTTTTATCCCAACATTCCAAAATAAATATGCTAATACTGAACCAACAAGTCCCATATAAATAAGAATAATTTGATTGTATGTTGAAATTTCTTCAATCTCTTTTATTAAGTCACTTTGATAAAAAGAAAATACAACTATTCCTATAGTACCAAATAACATCGTAAAAGCTGTTGTTTGTAATGGTGTCGAATCGGATATAAATCTACGACATCCAACAGTGTAGGTTGCCCAAGCCAGATTTCCCAATAAAATAATCAAATCACCACGAGTAAAATGTAATTTAAGTATATTATTTATATCACCATGGCTTATCACTAAAATTACACCAATCAAGCTGATCAACATCCCTACAGTTTGTGGCAATGAAACACGGTGTTTTTCTATAATTGATGATATTAATATGGTTGTCACTGGCGATGTAGCCATAATAAGTGCACCATTTAAAGCGGATGTAGTTTGTAATCCGATAAAAAAGGCTAAATTGAAGCCTGTAATGCCACATAACCCAAGTAAAATTAATGGTTTCCAATTTAATCTAAATGTGCTGATGTTGCCTTTATCTTTAATGATCATAAAAACAAAAATAGCTAATGTTGCAATAATAAATCGTTCAGAAGCTGCTGTAAGTGGCGATACGGAAGAGACAACTATTGAACCTGCATTAAAATTAGTTCCCCAAAAAAAGGTTGATAGTGTAACAAGTAAAATTGTAATTTTTTTTTTCATTTTAATCTCTATTTTATTCATAAAAAGGCATCTGATGATATCAAGTTAGTCCTCGTTGCTTAAGGTTGGTCAATAACTGATAGATTTTGATTTTATGAATAATCCATTTATAATACAATAAACAAAAAAAGAAGGTTAAATTTCAAAAATGAAATTATCATTAGATGATTTGGTCATTTTTATTAATGTAATTAAAGAAGGTAGTATTGTTAAGGCATCGCATAAACTTTGTATGCCTTCACCAACCATAAGCAGACGTCTAACTCAATTAGAAGAAGCTATTGGCGGTCTTTTGATGCATAGAAGCAGTAGGAAGATCACCCTAACGACATTAGGACAAATGTATATTGCTAAATTTACTATCTTAGTTGAGGAGTTTGTTGAAACAGCTGAAGATTTGTATGATTTTAACCAAAAGTTATCCGGAACAATAAGAATAACTGCACCATTAAGCCTAACACATCAATGGTTTGGAAACTGTGTGTTTTCATTTATGAAAACATACCCTGATATAAAAATAGATTTAATGGCTACGAATCAAATTGTCAATTTAGCTGATATGAATATAGATATTGCCATACGTGTGGGAGATTTGACCGATAGTGATTGGATAGCAAAACGAATACTATTATCGAAAAATATATTGTGCTCATCCAAAGATTATTTAGAACAAATACCTATATGTACACATCCAATTGATTTGCTCGACAAAAATTTAATTAATATAAGCCATAACCTAAGCTGGTCACTTACTAATACCACAAATAAAGAATATTATGAGGTACAAGCAAATCCTTATTTAATTATGGATGATACTGAACTAATAATTGACGCAACCAAAGCAGGAATGGGGATATGTTTTGTTCCATCTCAGTTTGTTCAAAAAAGTTTAGTTAATGGAGAGTTAGTGCAAGTGTTACCTAATTGGATCGGTAGCATTCGACCTATCTCTTTAATATTCAAGGATAGAAATTATATGCCAAACAGAGTGAAAGTTTTTAAACAATACATTGAAAATTATGTAAATTTAATGCTTTAGAATCCATACCTAAACGATTATCTCTCGTATTTACTGAGTATATTTTTTATCTTTTTTTGAATAACACTGAATTATTCCAGACATTACAGTAGTTCAACTCTTCTATGTCTTTATGTTCAAAAACCAAAACAACTGAATTCTGGTTTTTGACAAGTATTAGCTCGTTAACTGTAAAACTTGAATTATTTACCAATACAAAATGAACTGAATATTCTTCCTAATAAGTCATCAGATGTAAATTGACCAGTGATTTCACTCAGAGATTCTTGAGCTAATCTGAGTTCTTCCGCTAATAATTCGCCAGCATGAAATGTTGTGAGCTGGTATTTACCATTATTTAAATGCTCTGCAGCTTTTTCAAGTGCTTGTAAGTGTCGTCGACGAGCTAAAAAGCCCCCTTCTGTACTACTAGTAAAGCCCATTACCTGTTTAAGATGATCACGTAATAAGGTAATACCTTCTCCAGTTCGTGCTGATAGTTGGATAAGGCAATAACCATTTTGTTCACTATAGCCTAATGGTTCACCTGTTAAGTCTGCTTTGTTTCGAATAACGGTTACTGGCATATTTTTAGGTAAGCGTTCAATAAATTCTGGCCAAAGTTTTTCTGGGTTAGCCTCATTGGTTGTTGTGCTATCAACCATAAATAACACCCGATCCGCTTGGTCAATTTCTTGCCATGCCCGTTCAATCCCGATTCGTTCTACTTCATCGCTGGCTTCGCGTAGTCCGGCAGTGTCAATGATATGCAAAGGCATACCATCGATATGAATATGTTCACGCAAAACGTCACGTGTTGTCCCTGCTATGTCAGTAACAATAGCCGCCTCACGACCGGCTAATGCGTTAAGTAAACTTGATTTACCCGCATTAGGTCGACCGGCAATGACAACTTTCATGCCTTCCCGCAGTAATGAACCTTGTTTGGCTTCATGACGAACTTCATTTAATCGTTGAATAACTTGGTCAAGCTCTGCTTCTATTTTTCCGTCAGATAAAAAGTCTATTTCTTCTTCAGGAAAATCAATAGCTGCTTCAGTAAAAATACGCAAATGAATAAGCGATTCAACTAATTCATTAATCTTCTTGGAAAACACGCCTTGTAAAGAGGACAAAGCAGATTTGGCCGCTTGCTCTGAACTTGCATCAATTAAATCTGCAATGGCTTCAGCTTGCGCAAGATCTAATTTATCATTTAAGAAAGCTCGCTCTGAAAATTCACCTGGTCTTGCTATACGCACACCAGATATTTCTAATATACGTTTTAGCAGTAGATCTAAAATAACGGGTCCACCATGGCCCTGTAGTTCAAGCACATCTTCACCTGTGAACGAGTTTGGATTGGGAAAGAATAAAGCAATGCCCTCATCTAACGTTGTTCCATCAGCGGCTAAAAACGGTAGATAATGAGCATATCGCGGTTTAGGTAAGATACCTAAAACTGCTTTGGCAACCTCTTGTGCTTTAGGACCAGAAATACGCAATATGCCAACACCACCACGACCAGGTGGTGTTGCCTGTGCAACAATTGTGTCTGAATTCATATTTATTAATTGTAATTAAAAATAGCAATAATTAATCATACCATGACTATCATTAAAAATCTGTAAAGGCAAGCTATCTAACTTAATTAGAATGGCTAATTATTATTTTCAACATAATCTAATGGATGGTCAAACAGCCATGAATTAAGTAAAGCTAATGGCTCTCTTATCATTGCTATATATTTATCAATATTGGTATAAGCTAACGGTGCAGGTAAACCAGTAATATCACTAATACCCGAGCGTTTAGCTAGCATAATTGAACGAAGAATATGAAAATCATTGGTCACAACAACTGTTTTGCCTAGTGGTAAAATTTGATTAGCATAAACAAACTGTTGAGCCGTTCGCCTTGATCTGTCTTCAAGATATACTCTTGAGGAATCAATACCTTTTTTAATTAGGTAATCAGCCATCACACTTGCTTCAGTTGCAGATTCATCGCTTCCTTGCCCACCACAAACAATTACTTTGGTATTTGGATTACTCTGCAAATAATTAAATGCTGTATCTAAACGATTTTGTAAGGTAGGTGGAGCTTCAGCTGGGGTTCCAACCACTTGTGATCCCAATACAACTAAAGTATCAGCATTGGTTAATGGCTTTCGATTAGCATAAATAAAAATAATAATATTACAAATAATGAAATAAACCAATATTAATATCAGGCAATATTTTATTAATTTCATGATTGTCATCAATTTCTCCTCATTTTTTAAAGCAATCTTCGAAATGGTCGTTAACTAAACCCATCGATTGCATAAATGCATAACAAATTGTTGATCCTACGAATGAAAATCCTTTCTTTTTCAGTGCTTTTGACATTTTATCGGATATTTCTGTACTAACAGGAACCTCACTTTTATCTTTGTAGTGATTGACTATTGGCTTACCATCAACGAATGACCAAATAAATTGTGAGAAGTCCTCATTATTATTTTGCATAGCTAAATAGGCATGAGCATTTTTTATAATGCTATTAAGTTTTAAACGATTTCGAATTAAGCCTTTATTTTTAATTAATGACTCTATATCAATAGCATTTAATTGAATAATTTTTTCTGGGTCAAAATTAAAAAAACATCGACGATATTCTTCTCTTTTTTTTAGTACGGTAATCCAAGATAATCCAGCTTGTTGTCCTTCAAGACAAATTTTTTCAAATAGTTTAAGGCTATCATATTGTGGATAACCCCATTCATTATCATGATAATTTATATATAACGGGTCTTTTGTAACCCAACTGCATCGTTTTGCCATTATTTTTATCCAAATATTTTAAAATTATTATATGCGATATATAGATAGAATTTTAGCTTAATATCATTTTTTATACATATTATAAATCAAACAAACATATCGTTATTGTTGATTAAATTTTTTTATGATTAAACAAAAGACTACTTTTTATGGCAGAATGCCTTTTCAAGATTAAAATTTATCAAAGAATAGTCATTTCCTTTACTGGCTATATTCATTTAATAATAAAAATAAGGTTTTTTCATGAGTCAATCTGAAATTAACGCTGAATGGCAACCGGTCGCCCGACCATTGAATAGTAAGGATTTTAAAACATTAATATTGTCATCTTTAGGCGGAACGCTTGAATTTTATGACTTTGTTATCTATGCGCTATATATTGATACCATTGTCAAGCCACTATTTTTACCACATACCTTGTCACCATTAACCTTAGATTTATTTGCATGGGGGATTTTTGCTGCTGGTTATTTAGTTCGTCCTGTTGGCGGAATTATTATGGCCCACTTTGGAGATAAAGTTGGCCGAAAACGGATGTTTACCTTAAGTGTAGCAATGATGGCTTTACCTACTTTTATTATCGGTATTTTACCGACCTATGAAGCAATTGGTATTGTAGCACCATTATTATTATTGTTGATGCGTATGTTACAAGGCGCTGCTATTGGTGGAGAAATGCCTGGTGCATGGGTATTTATCGCAGAACATACACCAAAACAACGCTATGGTTTGGGCGTTGGTACGTTAACATCAGGTATTACAGGCGGAATTTTACTTGGATTTTTCGTTACAATTATTGTTGATCTCTATTTTACTAGCCAAAATATTTTAGACTATGCTTGGCGTATACCGTTTATTATTGGTGGAATTTTTGGTGTGATTTCAGTCTACTTACGAAAATTTTTATCTGAAACGCCAATCTTCAAGGAATTAGCTGCACGTAAAGCATTAGAAAAAAGCATTCCTGTTGTTACCGTACTAAAAAAACATAAGACAGCTTGTTTGATAGTCGCTTTGTTAACTTGGTCATTATCAACAGCAATTATGGTTGGTATTTTAATTACTCCTGGCCGTATCGTTGGCGGTATGTATCATTTTGCTAATCTGGATTGGCGTATTGGTGGATGTATTGCTGCCTTAACATTATCAATTGGCTGTGTTATTTCTGGTTGGTTAGATGATAAATTAGGTACAGCAAAAACAGTCGTCATAACTTGGGGTGGATTGGCTGTGGTAAGCATCTATTTCTATAGTTCACTAACGCCAGATATGTCATTAGCTAAATTATATTCGATTTGGGCGATATTTGGCTTATTTATCGGATCAATCGCTATGACACCAATTATAGGAACTAGAACCTTTCCACCAGCCATTCGCTATTCTGGTCTATCATTATCTTACAATTTAGCCTATGCATTGTTTAGTGCAATAACGCCGACTTTAACTATCTACTTATTAAGTCCCGATCATATATTAGGTGAATACAGTTATCTGGGAGCAGGTATTTACATCTCAGCAGTGGCTTTACTTGCTGTTTTAGTTGGTTTTTCATCATTAGCTCAAAAGGGTTGGCAAAATAGATTAGATAATTAATCACTTAACACCATATAAAAACAGGGCTAAAGCCCTGTTTTTTTTTAACAAGATATAATAAATTTTCAATACATTAGCGCATTGTAACAAACTCTTCTGCCGCTGTTGGGTGAATGGCGATGGTGTTATCAAAGTCTTTTTTTGTTGCACCCATTTTTAATGCGACAGCAAAACCTTGTAAAATTTCGTCCATACCATAGCCTATACCATGAATGCCGACTATTTTTTCTTGTTCACCAATACAAACTAATTTCATTTTACACGGTTGACGATGAGAAGTTACGGCAGTATACATAGCAGTAAACGTAGATTTATAGACCTTCACGTTTTCAGGGCCATATTGTAACATTGCTTGTGGTTCTGTTAACCCAACTGTCCCGATCGGTGGATGGGTAAATACCACCGTTGGAATATTAGTATAATCTAGATGTTCATTTGGTTTATTGTTGAAAAGTCGCTCAGATAAGCGTCGACCAGCAGCAACTGCAACTGGAGTTAATGCCGCAGCTCCAGTATCATCCCCAACAGAATAAATTCCTGCTACATTAGTATTTTGATACTCATCAACAATAATAAACCCATTACTGTCAACTTTAATGCCAGCTGCAGATAAATTCATTTCTTTAGTTGCAGGTTCTCGTCCTATTGCCCAAATTAAACAATCAACAGTATAACTTTTACCATCTTCTAATGTTAACGTTAATGATTCATCAACGTTTTTAGTGACAGAAGATGGAATTGCAAAAGTATGCAAATGCTGACCATCATTAGTTATAACTTCCATTAATGTTTCAACAATTAATGGATCGAAAGCACGTAATGGTGTGCCTTGCCGAACAAATTGATGAGTTTCAGCACCTAGCGAGTGTAAAACACTGGCAATTTCACAAGCTATATAGCCTGCACCAACAACGGCCACTCTTTTTGGTAATGCTTTTAATTCAAAGAATCCATCTGAAGTAATTCCATATTGCGCTCCGGGAATATTGGGTATACTTGGCTTACCACCGACAGCAATAAGAATATGATCGGCACTATAATGCACACCATTGACATCAAGCGTTTTGCTATCAATAAATTTAGCATATCCATGAATAACATCGACATTATTATTATTTAATACTCGATCATAAGATTGATGAACACGATCAATATAAGCTGTTCGGCTAGCGATTAGTTTATCCCAATCAAAATGATTAATTGTCGTATCAAAACCATAATCAGGGCCATAATGATTAATCGCCTCAGCAATTTGTGCACCATACCACATAATTTTTTTGGGAACACACCCAACATTGACACAAGTTCCGCCTAATAATTTAGCTTCAATAATAGCGCACTTTTTACCGTAAGATGCCGCTCGATTAATTGAAGCAATACCCCCACTACCACCACCGATAGCAATATAGTCATAGTGTTTAGTCATAAAAGAAATCCTTTAAATAAATTAGCATTTGGTAGTTGATAGGTTTGCATAAAGCAGATAATAAAAAAAGTATTAATTTTGAAATTTAACGATAGTTATTATCTATTGATTGGTTTTAAAATATACCCAAACCTAAATAATTCGATAATTGACTAATTAGCTACTTAAATAAATAGCTAATTATTATATTATTTATTTCTGTTTAATCTTATCAATGATGTTTGTAGTCGAACATCCATCTTCAAAATTAAGGACTTTAACTACTAATTTAGTAATAGTTGGATGTGTTGAGACAGATACAAAATCGCAATGAACATGTCGATTAGTAAGTTGCTCATCAAGCACCTTAGCAGATTCATCCATTCCTGTAAGACCAATTAAACGCGCTTTACCTCCGAGGGAGTAATATTGAGTGCAACATTAGCTGCACCGCCAGGACGTTCTTCAAGAGAATCAATTTTAACAATTGGTACAGGCGCTTCTGGTGATATGCGATTGGTACCGCCATACCAATAGCGATCTAACATAATATCGCCAACAACAAGAACATTTGCCAGATTAAACTCAGGAAGAGATGTTTTCATTTAGTTATCCTTTACTCGTATTCATTGGATCAATTATCAATCTATTATTCATCGTCTATATTTTTATCATCATCTTGTATGATTTTTTTTCTTGGTTGATAAAACCGGGCAAAGAATGTCCCAACTTCAAATAATAAACAGATAGGTACAGCTAATAAAATTTGTGAAAATACGTCTGGTGGTGTAACAAACATAGCTACAGCAAATACTGCTACAATAATATAAGGTCTTTTTTTACGTAGATTTTTAGGGGTTGTTATTCCTGTCCAGCACAGCAATATTATTGCAACAGGGACTTCAAATGCAAAACCAAAGACTATAAATAATGTCATGACAAAATCAAGATATTTAGTTATATCGGTATTTATCGCAACATCAACTGGAGCAGTGTGAATAAAGAAGTAAAAAGCGAGAGGAAATACCGCAAAATAAGCAAACGCAATACCAATATAAAAAAGTACCGTACTTGAAATTATCAATGGCATAATTAGACGTTTTTCATGTTGATATAATGCAGGTGCAATAAATCCCCATACTTGATACAAAATATAAGGAATCGAAATAAATATTGAAACAACAGCAGTCAGTTTAATAGGAGTAAAAAATGGTGCCGCAATGTCAGTTGCAATCATGCTACTACCTTTTGGCAATTGACTAATAAGCGGATTAGCAACAATATGATAAATATCATTCGAGAAATAGAGTAAACACGTTAATACAATTAATATACAGATGATACATCGTAAAAGCCGTGTTCTTAGTTCTACTAGATGACCAATAAGTGGTTGCGTTGCGTCGTCTGTCATAATTTATCTTTATCTGAATGAATTGTTGTATCTATTTGAGAGGCGGAATCGATCTCTTTTTGTAGTGTTTCGGTTACGCGTTTTAATTCATCAATGGATTCTTGAATTTCCGGTGTTAGAGTATTTAGCCCACTTTGTTCTGCTTTTTTTAAACTATCTTGTAACTCTTGTAATTTAAGCTCTTTATTCAATTCTAACTGAACAGTTGCAGACATACGGCGGAGTACTTTTATCCAGCTTGCAACAGTTTTAATTGCAATAGGTAGACGCTCTGGTCCTAATACGACCAACCCGATAATTAAGACTAATAGTAGCTGACCAAAGCTAATATCAAACACAAGTTACTCTTTATTGGTGTGGTTATCATCAGATGAGTTAAGACGTTCCACTTTTTGTGAATCATCAGTCTCTTTTTGATCATCGTCGTCATTCATAGCTTTCTTAAAACCTTTAATTGAAGCCCCAAGATCAGAGCCCAATGAACGCAATTTTTTTGTTCCAAATAATAGAACAATAACCGCTACAAATATGAGTAATTTGGGCAAACTTGGCATATGATAAGTCTCCAATAGCTTAAAATAGTAAAATTATACACTTAAATGGTGAGATTCCAAAAAATAACTCGCTTAATGCCCGACAAGTAAAGCAATACATAAAAGACTAAGAATACTAATTGCAAACATTAATCTTTGTTGGTTTCTTTTACTACGTTGAAGTTGTTGATTAATCTGTTTTAACTGAACATGCATCAGCTTAGTCATCCGAGCTTGATCATTCAACTTTTCCGGTAGCTCAACAACAAGATTTTTCCATTCTGGTAAGGAGGTCCAAACTTGATGTAATAACTTTTTAGCACTGTATTTATCTTCATACCAATTTTCTAAAAATGGTTTAGCCGTTTGCCACAAGTCAAGTTCTGGATAGAGTTGGCGCCCTAACCCTTCTATATAAAATAACGTTTTTTCAAGTAAGGTTAATTGAGGTTGAATATCCATCTCAAATTGACGTGCAACTTGAAATAGTGATAATAAAATTTGCGAAAAGGAGAGCTCACCAAGTGGTTTAGCAAATGCAGGTTCGCACACATTGCGCATAGCCATTTCTAATGCGGCAACATCCGTTGTTTCAGGAACCCAACCAGATTTGATATAAATTTGTGCAATTTTTCGATAATCTTGGTTAAAAAATGCAAGAAAATTTTCAGCCAAATAGCGTTGATCATCTTCAGTCAAAATACCTACAATTGCACAATCTATCCCAATGTAACGGGGATTTTGGGGTTCGCTTATATCCACAAAGATATTGCCCGGGTGCATATCTGCATGAAAAAAATTATCCCTAAATACTTGGGTAAAGAAAGCTTGAACACCACGCTCTGCTAATAACTTCATATTGACATTATTTCTTTTTAATTCATCAACATTAGCTATCGGAGTACCGTAAATTCGCTCTTCAACTAAAACATTTTTTTGGCACAAATCTTGGTACACATAGGGAATATAAAGGATCTCACTATTAATGAAATTGTCACGCAAACGAGCTGTGTTATAGGCTTCTTTCTGAAGATCCAATTCTTTTAGAAGCGTGTTTTCATAATCACTGACAATTTCTACAGCCCGTAACTTTTCACCAAATTTTATCCGTTTAGTAAATTGGTTAGCAATCCAATACATTAAGCGAATGTCAGATTTAATTATAGGTAAAATATTTGGTCGCAAAACTTTGATTACCACTTCAGCTTGGCTACTTTTTAAAGTTGCTGTATGAACTTGTGCGATGGATGCTGATGCTAATGGTTGAACATTAAAATCTGAAAAATAAAAATCTATAGGACACCCTAGAGCAGTTTCAATAATTTGTTTTGCAATTTTTCCATCGAAAGGGGTAACTTGGTCTTGTAATTTGGCTAGAGCATCGACAAGATGTTTTGGCAACACATCGCGTCTTGTTGAAACCATTTGCCCAAATTTTATCCATACCGGGCCTAGCTCTTGTAAGGCTTGACGCAACCTTTCACCAATCTCTTGTTGATTTGATTTAGGTCTAACCCAAAACAAACAAAACAATAATACTCGTAACCACCTTGAGACACGGTGTTTTGGTAATAGCTCTTCTAATCGATAAGCTCGAAATATGGTTAATATTTTATAAAGTCGAAAAAATGTCATTATTTGTTTATCACATTAAAATTTAAAACCAGTATGTAAGGCTACAATACCGCCTGTCATATTGTGATATTTAACATCGACAAACCCAGCATCTTCCATCATTTTTTTCAGTGTTTTTTGATCTGGGTGCATTCTGATAGATTCAGCTAAATATCGATAACTATCTGAATCATTCGCTACGATTTTTCCCATTAATGGCAACATAGTAAATGAGTAAAGATCGTAGGCTTTATTTAAAATTTGGTATTGTGGTTTAGAGAATTCTAGAATCAATAAACGCCCTCCTGGCTTTAAAACTCGCCACATAGATTCTAGCGCTTTTTGCTTATCAGTCACATTTCGTAGACCAAATGAGATAGTGATACAATCAAAATAGTTATCTGCAAATGGTAACTCCTCTGCATTTGCTTGTACATATTCAATATTTTTAAATAAGCCTTTATCTCGTAGTTTGTCTCTACCAACCTTAAGCATTGACTCATTGATATCTGCTAATACAACTAAGCCATCATCTCCAACTATTTGTGAGAATTTAGCTGTTAAATCACCTGTACCACCAGCTAGATCAAGGACTTTTTGTCCTTTCCTAACACTACTATACTCAATAGTTATTTTTTTCCAGATTCGGTGAATACCAAATGACATTAGATCGTTCATGATATCGTATTTATCTGCAACAGAATGAAACACCTCTGCTACGCGTTTTACTTTATCTTGTTTTGAAACTTGGGTGTACCCAAAATCAATTTTATCCTGATTTTCATTTGGTTGAGAAGATTGAGACATAAAAATTCACCTATCACAAAAAGTTAGCTTATTTTAACATAAGCTAACCTAAATGTGATGAGCTAAATCAATAACGATTCAACCATTTTAGAAACAATTTCAAAATGCTGTAATGGAGTGGAATTCGCCGGTAATTCGTTTTCATGAATAATTAAATCAAATTGGTAACTACTTTTTAGTCCAATTAAGACTTCATTAGATTTGCCAAAAATTTGCTCGTAGTAGTTAGATAATGTCCCAAAATCGATCGAAGTAAAGAGAAGCTTATTAGCATTTTCTAATGATTTACTCATTCTCTCTACATGTAACATTGCAATTCTTAGATAATCATTTTCACTTAAGTAACGTTTATTTTCTAGAGTGGAAATTTCTCGTTGAATATAATTTATATACCCATTTGAAACATATTGTGTATTATAAATATTAGCTAATTTTAGGGGCAATTCATTAAATTTATCATGTCCAATGATGGCGACTTTTTTAACAAAAAAAGGTCTAGCTGCTTGGGCAATGAAAGACCAATTTTGATAAGGATTTTCTCGAATTTTGGTCGCACTGATATTAACGAATTCACGATTAGCATCAATAACAACTACTGGGCAACCAAAATAGCGCTCATGCTCCGTTACATCTTGTGGTTCACTAGTAAATACAACAGATGGTTCAATTTTATTTTCTGATAATATATGTTTAATACTATCACTCCACTCTTTCCAACCATTAGGATAATAGTTAATTCCAGTTTCATCAGAAATATAAATATGAATATTATGTCTATCTTTGAAGGTATCTTTTAACCATGAAAAACGATCACTAACTTGTGGCTGTCTAGGTAAACGACTTTTCTCAAATAGTTGTTTATCGCGAGTTGCTTCACAACCAAGCATTACATGTAATTCATCAACTTGCGTTAACGCTTTTTCAATAAGATAAATGTGGCCACTGTGTAATGGATAGAACTTACCAAAAATTAAACCAACTCGATGTTTAGATGACATAATAATTACCAATACATTAAAAAACTCGATACCAATGTACAGAAAAAACAACCATTTTCTAACCAATTGATGCTATTTAATATAATGAGAAGATAAAAGTGTTAACTTCATCAAAATATTCAAAAATAACTAGAGCAATATCAATTAAGATTGATATTTAATAGTAGATAAAACAATCCCTGCTGCAACAGAAATATTTAATGCCGACATATTATCATTACCACTCAAATGCACAACATTATCAGCACAATTAATTAACTTTGTATTAATTTGTTGAAATATAATTAATACAACTTTCTTTTTAAATTCAAGTTGTGATAATTCGGTTGATTTAATGGATTTTGACTGACATGGTAATAAGGCAATTATTTGATAACCATTCTTTTTTAATATATCTATGGATACAATAAAATCATCACTTTTAATTGGTTCAATCGCTTCAATACCACCTTCAGCGACTCGCATTGCTGATCCACTATCAAGCAAATTAGTTTGACGCAAAATGATACCATTAACGCCAAAAAAAGCAGCGCTACGAACTAATCCACCTAAATTATGAGGGTTATTAACATCATCAATCGCAAGAATACAATCACGAACTCTATCATCATGTTCATGTAAATAATCAAGTAAAGAGAGTGGTATCCGTTTTTTAACAATTAAACAGACTCCACCATGATGTAGGTTTTGAGTTATTTTAGTAATTTGTTCTGTTGATACAACGTCATAACCTAGTCGTTGTTTGACTAACCAATTAATTAAATCTTTAAACTGGTAAGTCATTTCTTGAGTAATAAATAATTTCACTATAGCAGAGCGTCGATGCTTAAATACAGCTCTACAACTATTTTCACTATAAACTAAAGTCTCTTCTTTTTTTTGTCGATACTCATCGTAACCAAATGTTGGAGTTTGATCGTTATCTTTAACTTTTTTTTGCCAGGGAGAATCATGTTCATCTGATAAATTTAAGTTTACTTTAGATGACTTTATAGTTTTATTTGATGATTTTACTTTAAATGTTTCAATTCGATCATGTTTTGCTTTTGAATTAGACTGAAGACTATCATTTTTACGCTTACTTCGATGATCATTGCCTTTGTTTTTTACAGATTTCACACTTGATTGACTATTTTTGGCATAAAAAATTGAAGGCCTGCTTTTTTCGATCGTGTCGTTCATAATATTCCCAATTTAAGACAGTTATCGTGTACGAATAGTTGGAGCAACTTTATCCAATACACCATTTATAAATTTGTGGCTTTCTTCTGCGCCAAAAGTTTTCGCCAGATCAATTGCTTCATTGATAACCACTTTATAAGGGACATCATGTCTCTTCATTAATTCATAAGTTGCAATTCGTAGTACCGCTAATTCAATTTGTCCTAACTCATCAACAGTTCTTTCTGTTAGGTAAGGTGCCATTTTTTCATCTAATTCTGCTGTGTTTTTGGCAACACCATGAAGTAATTCTCTAAAATATTTACTATCAACACCTTTCATATCTTGTTCAGCTATAAAACTGCTCTCAACATCAGCAAGATCATTTTTAGAAATTTGCCAAGAGTAAATGGCTTGAACGGCACACTCTCTTGCTCGACGACGAGGATTAACTAACGCCACTAAATTACCCCTTAATTGTTTTGATAACATTTAACATTTCAAGTGCGGTTAATGCTGCTTCAGCACCTTTATTACCCGCTTTAGTTCCAGCTCGTTCGATCGCCTGCTCAATACTTTCGGTGGTTAAAATTCCAAAACCAACTGGTATTGAATACTCTAAACTAGCATTCAATAAACCTGAACTTGATTCTCCAGCAACGAAATCAAAATGAGCCGTACTGCCACGAATTACCGTACCTAATGCTACAATGGCATCATATTTTTTTGATTGTGCAGCAACTTTTGCTGCTAAAGGAATTTCGTAAGCGCCTGGTACCCAAATAACTGAAATGTTTTTATCTTCAACTTGACCAATACGAGTTAATGCATCTACTGCTCCATTAACTAAACTTTCGTTAATAAATTGGTTAAAACGTGCCACGATAATGGCTACTTTAGCTTTTGGTGCAGCAACTTTACCTTTAACTATTTGCATATTTATTCCTTATCGATAGATTCTAGATGCAATTTTATAATCACTTTTAGTGAAAAATTTATAAGCCAATTATAGCACAGATTAAAGGGTTATCCTATTAGCAAAAATGGGGAATTAACATGTTTATAACAAGCATAAGTAAGTATGATTATTTGAAAGTTATTGTTTGTAAATTTACTGTTTATAAAGTGTAATTTTTACATTTATAAATTATCATTCCTTCAACAAAGATTTATAAATTTTTAATAATTGCATCAAAGTTTCTTCTTACTATAAGAAATTTAATTTTTATTACTTGCAAGCTATTATTAACGAATTACAATAATAAGAAAAAATTTCTACAAAAAAGGGGAAAATTGATGTACATTAACACTATTCGAGATGAGCTAAATCAAGCAATTGAAGTTTTAGCCAATTTCATTTCAAATGATGAAAATCTTAAACAAATCCAGCAGGCGGCCATTTTAATCGCAAACACATTTAAACAAGGTGGTAAAGTACTTTCATGTGGTAATGGAGGTTCTCATTGTGACGCTATGCATTTTGCTGAAGAGTTAACTGGCCGTTTTCGCGATAATCGACCATCCTATCCTGCCATTGCAATTTCAGATGTAAGTCATATATCTTGCGTTGGTAATGATTATGGTTTCGATTCTATTTTTTCTCGCTATGTAGAAGGTGTTGGTCAAAAAGGTGATGTACTACTAGGTATTTCAACTTCAGGAAACTCAACTAATGTCATTAAAGCGATTGAAGCAGCAAAACAAAAAGGTATGAAAATTATCACTCTTACAGGTAAAGATGGTGGAAAAATGAATGGTTTGGCTGATGTAGACATTCGTGTACCTCATTTTGGTTATGCTGATAGAGTGCAAGAAATCCATATAAAAGTGATTCATATTTTGATTTTACTCATTGAAAAAGAGATGGCTTAATATGTGCGAATTATTGGGTATGAGTGCCAATGTGCCGACTGATATCTGTTTTAGTTTTACCAGTTTAATCAAACGTGGCGGTGATAAAGGTCCACATAAAGATGGCTGGGGAATAACATTTTATGAAGGTAAAGGATGTCGTACATTCAAAGATCCTGAACCTTGTAGTTTTTCACCTATAGCTAAATTAGTTCAACAATACCCAATAAAATCAACGGCAGTAATTGCTCATATTCGTCAAGCTAATCGAGGAGGAGTAGCTCTAGAAAATACCCATCCTTTTACTCGCGAATTATGGGGAAAAAATTGGACTTTTGCTCACAATGGGCAATTGACTGATTATCAAACATTAGATATAGGGATTTTTGAACCTGTTGGGTTAACTGATAGTGAATATGCTTTTTGTTATTTAATTAACGAATTACATAAAAAATATCCCAAAAAACCAGATAATTACATTGAACTTTTTAATTATATTCGACAACATGCGATTAAATTAACCGAATTCGGTATTTTTAATATGTTACTTTCAGATGGACAATATGTGTTTGCCTATTGTTCAACAAATTTACATTGGATAACCCGAAAAGCACCATTTGGTAAAGCTAAATTAATTGATGAAGATGTTGAAATTGATTTTCAAAAACATACTACCCCTAATGATATTGTAACCATTATTTCAACTATGCCGTTAACATCAAACGAAGTATGGACAAAATTAAATACAGGTGAAGCTATTTTATTTAAGAATGGTGAAATCAGCCAATTTTTTTCATCTTAACGCAAACCATTGGTGGCTCATCTTTAAATAGATATTTTAGATAAACTAATGTTAATAAACCAATAAAGGTTAAGATGAGCCAAGGCAGATGTGGAAAACCAATCGCGATGGCAATATCATAAAGCCATCCCGCGCCGGTATAACCAATAAATCCGCCTAAAGCAAGTCCTAACCGACTAAATCCCATATAACTACCTTTGGCTTTTGGATTAGTTAGAACGGTTGCTAAGGTCTCCCTAGCCGGCTCCGCAATAATTGCGCCAAGATAAAAAAGCGCAATCAAGGATAATAAAACTGATAGTTGAGATGTAAATCCAATTATTATAAAGGCGAATGACATTAATAATAATCCAAATTTAAGACGTTGATCTAGTCTAAAATATTTTTCACTAAACCGCGCAAGAGGATAAAGTAGAATTAGCGAGATAGTAGCTTGAATAGCGTACATCCATTTCACATAACTTGGACTTCCTGAGACATTAGTAATAGTTAAAGGTAACATCAACATGATTTGAACCCAAAGCACATAATAACCAGTCAATGTAAGTACATAATGAGTAAACTTTTTATCTTTCAAAACCAATTTCATGCCAGTAATGATTGGAGCCTTACCAATTGCGATGTGATAAGCAGGTAAAAGCATCAGATTAAAAATACCACATAAGAAAAAGATAAAAGCACCACACCAACAAACTAATTGGAAATCATAATCTATTAAGATACCACCAATAAGAGCACCAATAACAGCACCGGCATTATCTTGTATCATTAATAATGATATAAATTTACCTCGTTCGTGAGGTCTAGTAAATTTTATGGTTAATCCCATTCGAGGTGGATCAAATAACAGTCCACCCAATGCAGACAATAAGCAAGATACAAGTAATAACCAGTGTTCAGTTGCTAAAGCCATTGAAATAAATCCAATCGACCGCAAAAACATACCTGTTATGATCATTGGTTTTGCACCAAATCGATCAGCTATAGCACCACCAATTAAGCCAAATCCTTGTTGAACAAATTGACGAAATCCTAAAGCAAAACCAACAAATAGTGCACTCCAACCTACTTGGCTAACAAAGTGCGTAGAAACGAGCGGAAATACGACATAAAATCCCAATACAATAAACAGATTATCAAATAATAATATGTATCTACCTGTTTTGCGAACTTGTGAAGGAATTGGCATCTATTTTACTCTTTCATTTAAATAGCCTTGATAATCAGGGATCTCTATCTCCACTTCTTGAGTAAATATTGAGGACTGTATTAATGCGTTAGCTGTTGCTTGATTAGTTGCAACAGGAATGTTCCAAACCGTTGATAAGCGTAATAGTGCTTTTACATCTGGATCATGAGGAACGGCATTTAGAGGATCCCAGAAAAATATAAGAATATCAATTTTACCTTCTGCGATTAAAGCGCCGATTTGCTGATCGCCCCCCATTGGACCACTAAGCATTGGCGTAATATTTAATCCGGTTTCTTTCTTAATTAATGTACCTGTTGTACCTGTCCCACATAAATTATGATGAGAGAGTTCTTCGCGATTTGTTTTGCACCAATTTAATAATGCTTCTTTCAAATGATCATGTGCAACCAATGCAATGCTTTTCTTTGCAGGTAGCTTTCGAGTAATATAAAGCATCAAATAATCCTAATTCCTTATTATTTTGTGTATTTTTTAGCAAACTCTCTATTAAAGTGCAAGCAGTATTTGATCCAGAAAGACAAGAAAAAAGGCACCGAAGTGCCTTTCATCAAATCAAAAGATAAAATAATTAGAATTGATAAATTAATCCTAATGCAACAGTATCCTTAGCTGTTGCTTTAATTTGAGATTTACTAAATGTACCGTCTTCATATAAAGCACGACGTGCGCCAATATCATTCTTATCTAATAAATTGATTTTATAATCAACAATGGCTGATAAATTTTTATTAAAATCATAAGTTAAGCCAACATCAACATATTTAACTAAATCATTACCTTTAAGACCTGCATCACCACTTCTTGAGAAGTTTGAAGCATCTTGTACTTTATGTTGAATATAAGCAACAGAAGGCGTTAAACGACCAACTTCAAAGTCAATACCATATTGTGCAACTAATTCAAAACCTTTGGTTTTCAAATCATCAGTATTACTTGTGGTTGATGCTTTTTCCCAACCATATTTTTGTTTACCTTGAATATAAAGTGCGGCTAAATAAAGATTGTCGTTATTATATTTAGCACCTGCTGACCATGCTTTAGCATCTTTATGTCCACCAGTTTGCGCATAACCTGCACCAATAGATAAACCACTATCAAGCACATCCCAATCAATTACAGAACCCCATGCTTCTGCACTATCATGGTCAGTACGATCGTGTTTATTTAGATATTGAGTTGAACTATTATCTCCGTTATCTGCATACTGTACTGCAAAACGCAAACCGTCAACTAATCCAAAAAAGTTTGAATTACGGTAAGTCGCTACTGCTTTTGTTCTAGCCGTTAATGCATAAATATCATTATTTGAAGCATCACCACCAAATTCAGGTAGAACGTCAGTATAAGAAGTTAAAGTTTTTAATACGCCATCGTTACGACCGTAGTCAAATGAACCAAAATCACCAAAATTTAAACCAGCATATGCATAACGAGTTTCGTTATCAGCATCTGCTCCAGTTTTTGCTTCATATTCCCAACGACCATAGCCGCTCAAACTATCTGAAATTTGTGTTTCACCTGACATACCTAAACGAGCTGTCGTTTTGTCACCTTCGCCAGTTTGATTATTTCGATCAGTAAGATAATTTAAAGCATAGACTCGGCCATAAAAGTCAACTTTATTGCCATCTTTATTCCACACTTCAATAGAAGCGCTAGCTGTTCCGGCAATTAATAGTGCAGGAATAGCAATTGCTAATAGATTACGTTTCATTTAATTACCCTCTTAGGTATTTTATTATTGAAAAAAGATACAAAAATATTTGTTCTTGGTTTAATAAATAGTTGCTTTCAAATAGCAACTAAATTATTACTAGGATATCTACTATTGAATACTAGATTTTTATTGAAACACTGTAGATTAACAATGTTTATCACATGTAATTCTGCGAATTAGGACTATTTTATGACTTAAAATTAATTTTTTTTAAGCATAAAATGTTTTTTTGTATGGTTTGATATTTAATAGACGAAAAAAAAGGCACCTAAGTGCCTTTTTGAGATATTTAAGGATATTAAGAAATTAGAATTGGTAAATTAAACCAACACCTAACACGTCTTTAGTACCTGGTTTAGTCGCATGTTTACCACGTGGAGACTTGGTATTACTTGCTGCACCAATATCTTTATGGTCAAGTAAGTTAAATTTATATTCAACAATCGCACTAAAGTTTTTATTTAGATCATAAGTTGCACCTACAGATACATACTTAACTTCTGGTGAATTAAACCCTCTATATTTCCAAATATAACCATATTTATGGAAATTACTAAAATCAGAAGATTTAACTTTGTGTTGAACGTAAGCAATTGATGGAGTTAAACGACCAACCTCAAGATCAATACCGTATTGAGCAACTAATTCAAAACCTCTAATTTTGATATCAGTATCTCTTAAATATGCTGAATTAACGCTTGAGTCACCAAAGATAGCATGAGCATTTTTATGTTTACTTTGGAAGTAGTTAGCACCTAAATATAGATTATAGTTGTCATATTTGATACCTGTTGCCCAAGTACTATGGCGATTTTCACTTCCTGAATCTTGTGCATAACCACCACCAAGAGTTAAACCAGTATCAAAAATACGCCATTGTGCATTTGCACCCCAAGCTTCTTTCGATTGCTTATTATATCTATCTAGATGATTTTTTGAAAGACTATATGGTTTAGTAGCATCACCATTATCAGCATATTGTAATGCAAAGCTCAAGTCATCAGTTAAACCAAAGAAGTTGTTATTACGGTAAGTAGCAACTGCTTTAGTACGTTCAGTTAATACATGCCATGCGTTGTTTGCTGCATCACCACCAAATTGTGGTAATACGTCAGTATATGCAGTGATTGCTTTTAACACACCGTCATTACGACCATAATCGAATGAACCAAAATCACCGAAGTTTAAACCAGCGAATGCATAACGCACTTCATTGTCAGAATTTTTTCCTGCTTTAGCTTCATATTCCCAACGACCGTAACCAGTGATGCCGTCAGTGATTTGTGTTTGACCAGACATACCTAAACGAGCAGAAGTATCATCACCTTCACCTGCTTGTCCACGGTCAGTGATGTTGTTAGCAGCTTTTACTCGTCCGTAAAAGTCTACTTTGTTACCATCTTTATTCCATACTTCGATAGAAGCATTTGCACCTGCTGCTACTAAAAGAGCAGGGATAGCGATTGCTAATAGATTACGTTTCATTTCTTACCCTCATGGTTATTTTTCTTAATAGACACGTCTTTTGGGTTGTGTCAATTTTGTTACAATGATTATTCATCCAAAAATAATGTTTTTAACTAATGTTTATAACTATTATTTTTATCTCAATTTTCACAGTACTGTAAATTATGTATAAAAATTTATTAAAATCAAGTGAACTTTTCCTAAAACTTAGTGTCTAAGCTTAAAATTGCATCCGTTTGATTAATTTTTATACAATTTTTGTATTTTATTTATATTAATTTTTATATCAACTGACAAAAAGTCAGTTGATAATTTGAGCAAATTTTAGAAATTTGCATTACGAGGTGTTCTTGGGAATGGGATCACATCACGAACATTTTGTACACCAGTGACATAAACTATCAAGCGTTCAAAACCAAGTCCAAAACCTGAATGTGGTACAGTTCCATAACGACGCAAATCACGATACCACCAGTAGTCTTCTTTTTTAAGACCTAACTCATCCATACGTTTATCTAACATATCTAAGCGTTCTTCACGTTGCGAACCACCAATGATCTCGCCGATTCCTGGCGCTAATACATCCATTGCTGCAACAGTTTTACCATCATCATTCATACGCATATAGAATGCTTTTATATCCTTAGGATAATTTTTAACAACAACAGGCGCTTTAAAATGTTGTTCAGCCAAATACCGTTCATGTTCTGAGGCTAAATCAATTCCCCAACTGACAGGATTTTCAAATTTTGCACCACAATTTTGTAAAATAGAAATGGCATCGGTGTAATCAACTTGAGCAAAATCAGCATTAATAAAGTTTTCTAAACGATTGATTGCTTCTTTATCAATATGCTGAGCAAAAAACTGCATATCATCAGCACGTTTCTCTAGTACCGTCTTGAAAACATATTTCAACATATCTTCGGCTAGTTTGGCATTATCGTTAAGATCAGCAAAAGCAACTTCCGGCTCCATCATCCAAAATTCGGCTAAATGACGAGTAGTATTTGAATTTTCAGCCCTAAATGTTGGACCAAAAGTATAAACTTTAGAAAGTGCACAAGCATAAGTTTCTGCATTGAGTTGACCCGAAACAGTCAAAAAGGCTTCTTTACCAAAAAAATCTTTATCAAAGTCAATTTTACCATTATCTGTTTTAGGTAGATTTAACATATCAAGAGTTGAAACTCGAAACATTTCTCCCGCACCTTCTGTATCTGATGCGGTAATAATTGGTGTTGATAACCAGAAGAATCCACGTTCATCAAAAAATTGGTGAATAGCTTGGGCTAATGTATGTCGCACACGAGTGATTGCTCCAACAATATTGGTTCTAGCTCGTAAATGGGCAACCTCACGAAGATATTCAATTGAGTGACGTTTAGCGGCCATAGGATAAGTTTCAGGATCGTCAACAAAACCATAAACTTCAACATTCGTTGCTTGCAACTCATATTTTTGACCTTGACCAGGAGATTCAACTACTTTTCCTGTTACTTTTACTGAACAGCCAGCAGTTAAACGTAAAATATCCTGTTCATAATTTGGTAGATCTTTTTCTATAACAGCTTGAATAGGATCAAAGCATGAGCCATCATAAACAGCCAGAAATGAAATACCGGCTTTCGAATCACGGCGCGTTCGTACCCAGCCTTGAACAGAAATAGTGCTACCAACAGCAATTTTGCCTTGTAACACGTCAACAATAGGAGCAACTGAATTCATTTTAATTATCCATCTCTATTTTATTATCTATATAGTTAATGTTATTAAAAGCAATATAAATTTAAAATGACTAACCATAAAAAATTTTCTTTATGATTAATAATACCGGTTAATGATATATTACTTATTTAATTTTTAGCATTAATAATCTACTTTTATTATTAATGATTGACTTTGAACGTTCTTTTCAATTCGTCAATAAAGGCCAAATCTTTCGAAATCGTTTTTCCAGGACTATCTGATAATTTAGCTACAGGTTGATTATTACATTCAGTGAGTTTTAACACAATATTCAAGGATTTGGTATTAAACTCTGTAGACGGAATGTCACAAGCTAAAAAACCGCCTATACCAAAAGATAATTTTACTCGGTTATTGAAGTATTGATAGATTTTAAGCGCTTTATCAAAGTTTAGGCTATCAGAAAAAACCAGTAATTTTGTTTTAGGATCAATTCCTAATTGCTGATAATGACGAATCGCTTTTTCGCCCCACTCTATCGGATCGCCTGAATCATGGCGTAATCCTTGATAATGAGAGGCTAAATAATAATCAAAATCCCGTAAAAATGCATCCATCGTAATACAATCAGTTAATGCAACACCCAAATCATGTGGATACTCATCTAACCAAACTTGTAGTGCCGTCTTCTGGCAGTCTTGTAAATTGGTACTTAAACGCTGATGAGCTTGAAACCATTCATGTGCTTGAGTACCAACTGGTGTCAATCCTAAACGATATGCCAATAAATAATTACTAGTACTATTAAAATTGGTAAAATGGTTTTGCAAATAACTAACAACGGCTTCTTGTACAGCAAAAGAGTAACGTCTTCGTGTGCCAAAATCCATCAAATTAAAACCAGATATATCGATATCATTAGTATCAAATATTGCTAATTTATCTTTAAGTCTTACCAGTGCTTGATCAACACCAATATTAGGAGAACGATCTTTATGAACAATCTCACTAATTACTGCAAGCAATGGCACTTCCCACAAAATCACATCAACCCATTTACCTTCAATTTGAATAACTAGCTGACCATCTTCATTTTTAATCGTTAACAATTGACTATTAAAATGCCAATTTTTTAGCCAATTTAAATAATCTGGTTTAAAAAAAGAAATATGCGACAAATAAGCGAACTCATCTTCAGTAAGAGCTAGAGACTCCATTAATTTAACTTGATGAGCAATTTGATCAGCATACTGACCAAGTAAATCATCACTACGACACCGGAACTGTGCATTCACAGTCACATCAGGATAATGATGAAAAACAGCTTGCTGCATATGCAATTTATAAGCATCAGTATCTAATATTGATGTAATTATTGCGGGTAACATGTCTATCTATTATCAGTTCTTTCAAGAAAATTCTGGAGATTATAGCAGAATAATAATTAAGATATAGATTAATTATCTAATAAGATTATTTTTAATACGCTATAATAGCCAATAAAGATATTTTGATAAATTAATCCATATCTATTCCAAAATGATTAATATTGATAATTCACTTACTTTTATCTGATTAATAAATGAAAGTGAAAGTAATTAAGACCTATTTTGATGAATTCAAATACATGATCAGCGCATCACTTTAGAAGGCAAAGAAAAATGAGTACAACTGATATCCAACCAATTGCTAAATTTCGTCATGACTATAAAACACCCGACTTCACGATTACTGATATTGACCTCGATTTTGATTTAGCTGCAGAAACAACTACAGTTATCGCTCGTAGTCATGTTATTAATAAAAATCATCAAGCTAACGATTTAATTTTAGACGGTGAAGAACTTAAATTAGTTTCAATAAATATTGATGAGCAGCCTTGGAGTGATTATCAAATCACAAAAACCGGATTAATCATTAAAAATGTTCCATCTGAATTTACTTTAACCATTGTCAACGAAATCAAACCAATTGATAATACCGCACTTGAAGGACTATATGTTTCAGGTGATGCGCTTTGTACACAATGTGAAGCGGAAGGTTTCCGTCATATCACTTACTACCTTGATAGACCAGATGTATTAGCTCGTTTTTCAACTCGAATTACTGCCAATAAAAAACAATATCCTTTTCTATTATCTAATGGAAACCGCATTTCACAAGGCGAACTAGCCGACGGTAGACATTGGGTTCAATGGCAAGATCCATTTCCTAAACCAGCCTATTTATTCGCATTAGTAGCTGGTGACTTTGATATATTAAAAGATCACTTTATTACCCGCTCTAATCGAAAAATTGATTTAGAAATTTATGTAGATAAAGGTAATTTAGAGCGTTCACAATGGGCAATGACCAGTTTAAAAAATGCCATGCGCTGGGATGAAAATCGTTTCGATTTAGAATATGACTTAGATATTTTCATGATTGTGGCTGTTGATTTCTTCAATATGGGCGCAATGGAAAATAAAGGACTAAATATTTTCAATTCTAAATATGTCTTGGCTAAACCTGAAACCGCGACAGATGACGATTATATCGGAATTGAATCCGTAATTGGTCATGAATATTTTCATAACTGGACTGGTAATCGCGTTACTTGTCGAGACTGGTTCCAACTTAGTTTAAAAGAAGGATTAACTGTTTTTAGAGATCAAGAATTTACTTCTGACCAAGGACTTAGATCGGTAAAACGTATTAATGATGTCAAACTACTACGAACCGTTCAATTTGCTGAAGATGCCAGCCCTATGTCTCATCCTATTCGCCCGGAACAAGTAATTGAAATGAATAATTTCTATACTGTTACCGTATATGAAAAAGGTGCAGAAGTTATACGTATGATGCACACATTATTAGGTGAAGAAAACTTTCAAGCAGGGATGAAACTCTATTTCAAACGACATGATGGAAGTGCTGCTACCTGTGATGATTTTGTTGCTGCTATGCAAGATGCATCAGGCATTGACTTAACACAATTCAAATTATGGTACAGCCAATCGGGCACCCCAATTTTAACAGTAACTGACAGTTACGATCCTCAAAATCATCAATATACCCTAACTGTTGAGCAACATACGCCAGCAACGCAAGATCAAAGCCAAAAACAAGCACTACATATTCCATTAGATATTGAACTTTATCAACATGATGGCGAAGTGATTAGATTGCAATATCAAAACAAATCTATACATCATGTATTAAATGTAACACAAGCAAAACAACAATTTGTATTTGATAATATTAGTGAAAAACCAATTATATCTTTATTGCGTGATTTCTCAGCACCGGTAAAACTCAATTACGATTACCAAGATGGTGATCTTATATTCTTAATGCAACATGCTAGTAATGCTTTTAGTCGTTACGATGCTGCGCAAATGCTATTAGCAAAATATGTGCGTTTAAATGTCAGTAATTATCAACATAATCTACCTATGACTTTCTCTGAACTTGTTTTGGATGCTTTTAGAGGAATACTATTATCAGACTCTGTTGAGCCTGCACTTATTGCACAAATATTAACATTACCTTCAGAGAATGAATTAGCAAATCTGTTTGATGTTGTTGATCCGATTGCTATTTATCAAGTACGCCAATTCTTATTAGGTGTGTTTGCTAATGAACTTTATGATGAGTTAACAGCGGTCTATCATCATAATCAAACAGCTCAATATCATATTGAACATTCAGATATCGGCAAACGTATGCTGAAAAACTGCTGTTTGTCATTATTGGCATATGCTAATGATAAACCACAAGTAGATGCCTTAGCCAAAAAACAATATGAACAAGCGAATAATATGACAGATTCATTAGCTGCACTTACCGCAGCGGTGAAAGCACAGCTTGATTGCCGTCATACTTTACTTGTCGATTTTGATAATAAATGGCATCAAGATGGTTTGGTTATGGATAAATGGTTAGCCTTGAATGCAACAAGCCCTGAGCAAAATGTATTATCAACAGTAAAAAAACTACTCAATCACCGCTCATTTTCACTGAATAATCCAAATCGGATTAGAAGCCTAATTGGTGCTTTTGTAAATAATAATCCTGTCGCTTTCCATGCAGAAGACGGTAGTGGTTATCATTTCTTAGTAGAAATATTAACAGAGTTAAACCAAAAAAATCCACAAGTGGCATCACGACTCATTGATCCACTTATCCGTCTAAAACATTATAATAAAGACCGTCAGAAAAAAATGACAGCAGCTTTAGAAAGCTTATTGAAGTTGAATAATTTATCTAAAGATCTTTACGAAAAAATTAGCAAGGCTCTTTCAGCATAGATGAGTATTAATACCCCATCATTAAATCTGGTGATAGGGTATTATATCTTTCAAGGCAAATTAAATAAGACCTAAAATTTTGCGTGCATCATCGGGCGTTGCTACTTCTTTATTAGCCTCTTTTACAAGACGAACTGCCCTTTCCACCAATTCTCTATTAGATTTAGCTAATCTATCTTTTGCATAGTAGATATTATCCTCTAACCCAACCCGAATATGCCCACCCATAGCAATAGCCGTAAGCATAATTGGTATGTGACCTTGTCCTATCCCTAATGCAGACCAAGTTGAACCTACAGGCAATTGACTCTTTAAATACACTAAATTTTCAACAGTTGCTGTCGATCCTCCCGGTGCCCCAAGAACAAATTGGTAATGAGTTGGTGCTTGCAATACACCTTTCTTTAGATAGTACTCTGAATTATAAATCATGCCTGCATCAAAAATTTCTATCTCTGGTTTGACATGATTTTCTAACATCACTTGACCGAGTTTTTCAAGAAATTGGGGATGGTTAACAAATAATGTTGAGTGTCCCCAATTCATTGTTCCACAATCATATGAAGCCATTTCTGGTTTCAACTCAATAAGATGTGCCATTCGAGTTTCATCGGTAGCGTTGAGATCGCCAGAAGTAGTCAGATTTAATACAATATCGCATTTTGCACGAATCAATTCTACAGTTTTTTTGAACCGGGCTTTATCCATAGTACCTTGTTCGTTGCCATCACGCATATGCAAATGAGCAATTGACGCACCCGCCAGCCAACAATCATAGACATCATTAGCGATCTCCTCTGGTGTCATAGGTATCGCAGGATTATGCTTTTTAGTCGGGAATGCACCCGTAGTTGCAACAGTAATAATCGTTTTATTTTTCATGATAAACTCCTTTTTATCCTTTATCTTTATTATGTGTACTTGGTAAAAATAACATCATGACTGCAGCAAGAAAAAAGAATATTGAGCAAATACCAATGCCAATAGCTAAACCAAATTTTGCTGACACCATACCCAAAACTACAGGAGAAAAAGCAGATAATCCTCGACCAACATTAAAACAAAATCCAGCACCTAGCGTTCTAACTCTTGTTGGATATAGCTCGCCAAAATATGAGCCAAATAAACCAGCAAATGAGATAAAAAATGCGTATACAGGACCAAGCCATAATAGGGCAGAAGTATTTTCTGTCATGACATAGATGGGTAATGTAATCGTTGTTCCTAAAAAGGATAATATAATGGCATTTTTGCGACCGATCATATCGGCTAAATACCCAAATAAATTATAACCAACAAACATACCGATATTTAAAATGAGGAAAAATAATGACATGGTTTCCATATCTAATCCCCTTTCTTTCATTAAAAATGTTGGAATCCAAGTTGTCGATCCCCAATAAGCAACAAGTGCAAAAGTTGCTGATAAAGTTGCAAAAAAAGTGATTTTAACCAGTTCTGGTGAAAATATTTCTTTTACAGAAACATTAACAGGCTCACCTTGTTGTTGACGTGCAACTTTCTGTTGTTTCCATGTTTCAGATTCAGGAACAAAAAAATAGATGTATAAGGCTGCGAGAATTGAACCAGCTCCAGCAATAAATAGTCCTCTCCAACCATAAACAGGAATTACTATAGTGGCTAAAAAGGCAGATATACCAGCTCCAGCTGGGAATGAACTCAGTACAAAAGCGGCTGCCCGCCCTCTTTGTCTAACGGGCCAGGTTTCAGCGATATAAGCAGCAATAATACCCCATACTCCACCTAATCCTAGGCCAGCAAGAAAACGTAAGATTAGCACTACATACCAATTAGGACTCAGTGAAATAGCTGCAGTCAAAATACCAAACAGTACCAAGCTCCATAACAAAGCCTTGCGTCGGCCATAGTTATCAGAATACCAACCAACTACAACGCTACTAATCCCAACCCCGACAAGTGTTGCTGTACCTAATAAACCTCCTTGCGCCATACTCATATCAAGATCTTTCATGATGAACGGAAGAGAAACAGCTAATAAAGTAATATCCATCGCATCAAACATGTAGCTAAAAAAACCGCCCGTGAGCACATGCCATTTATTAATAATTTGATTTTTCATTTTATCACCTGCTAATTAAGGAAAAATTGCAACTGTACGAGTCCAACCTGCGCTCGCTTTATGAACTTTGATCGGAAAACAGGCAACTTTAAAACCCGTGGGCGGTAACTTATCCAAGTTAGTCAGTTTTTCCAGGTGATAATACTCTTTCTCAATCCCAGCAAAATGTCCTTCCCAAATAATTGATGAGTCTCTGGTTTCTTTAAACTCCTTTGCAACTAAAGAAAGTGGTCTATCCCAACTCCATGCGTCAGTTCCAACAACTTTGATACCTTGATTTAAAAGGTACAGAGTTGCCTCTTTACCCATTCCACAACCTTTAATTAAATACTCTTTACTTCCCCAATATTTTTGGGCACCAGAACAAACTAAGACTATATCTAACGGCTTTAATTGATAATTAATGCGATTTAATTCATCCTTAATATCGTCTGCGGTGACTAGATATCCATCAGGTTTATTTGAAAAATCGAGTACCACACCATCAGAAAAACACCATTCCAGTGGCATATTGTCAATTGTTGTGGCGACTTCCCCATTATTCATTGTTGGATGGTAATGCCAAGGTGCATCAAGATGAGTGCCACTATGTGTTGTTAATTTGACATATTCAATTGACCATCCTAGACCATTTGGTAAGTCATCATTAGTCGCTTCAGGAAAGAAAGTTTTAATATGTTCAGATCCTTTTGTGTGATCCCAATAATCAATTTCTGTTGGCATTGATGGTGGATCGCATGGTGTGTTGTGTTCAACACAAACACTCAAATCAACTATTTTCATTCATTTCTCCTTTTATTAGTTGAATTTCATCAATCTGACAATATTATTAATTGAACGATCAATCAATTATCAACTTATAAATATGAGATCTTAATCACAATTTATTGAACGAACGTTCAATAAATTGTTTATCTGAATAATTTGAGTTATTTCCGATTTTTTAAGAGGTTAAAGGATGGAGAAAAGCTGTGAGGTTCAGTTGATAGTACACCTTTTAATCCAATGGAAATATAATTAAATAGGTACTGACAACTTTCATCAGGTTTGTTAATAGAGCACATTCCACCTGATAAAAAATTAATTCTATCTACTTCGGCAAAAATATTACACATAGAACCGACTAAAAAATCAAATCCCCATTGAATTTGCTTTTCACTTGCATTAGGACTGTTATTACGCATAGCATCTAAAAAATAATTAGCACTAGGATCAAATTCCTGTTGCAGTATAGATAAAGAAAGTTCTGAGCCAGAAGAGAGTAACCTTGCAACGATAATGGCATATTCACGCCAACCAGCCCCACCATACAAAGTATTAAAAAGATAAGGTGCCAAAAAAGCTTCAACTATTGATTCTAAGTTAATGGGTTTACCTGCATTTTTTTTATGGAAGTGGTTTAATAAGAAAAGGCGATCTTGACTTAATTTACCAATTCTCCGACGTATAATTGCACGATATAGCTCTTCTTTTGAGCCAAAATGATAATGAACAAGCGCCAATTTTACACCTGCTAACGAGGTGATATCTCTAATCGAAACCTCATTGTAGCTATATTCCGCAAACAACTGCTCTGCAGCATTTAATAGCTTATCAGCTGTGGTTATTTCTGATTGATTTTTCATGACTAACTCTTATTTAGATATTATTTTTTCATTCTACTAAAATTTATCTAAAATATATAGGTGTGTCAGTAGGTGCCATTTTTAAGATGGCATTAGACATAACGAAAATGTCATGGCAAATGATGACATTCTCGCTATAAATATAGAAATGATACTAAATGTTTACTGTTAAATCCGCTTCTGTAGAAGCCAAAATCTCATCTAAAGAGTATATGGGATTTATTTCAGTTAAAACAAGTCCTTGCTCGGTCACTTCTATAACGCCCATCTCAGTAATGATCATATCAACAGCATTAACAGCAGTTAATGGTAGAGAACACTCTCTTAGGATTTTAACCGCACCTTTCGAGGTATGTTCCATCGCGACAATAACTTTTTTAGCACCAGTAACAAGATCCATTGCTCCGCCCATACCAGGCACCATTTTACCTGGGATCATATAGTTAGCTATATTGCCTTTTTGATCAACTTGTAATGCCCCAAGAACAGATACATCAACATGACCACCACGTATAATACCAAACGAGGTAGCACTATCAAAAAAACACCCTCCAGGTAAAATAGTGACAGGTTGTCCGCCTGCATTGACTATCGAGTCATCAATTTGATTTTCATCAGGCGTTGGGCCAAGCCCAATAAAACCATTTTCTGATTGCAAAATAATATGTACATTATCTGGTAAAAAATTGGCAACTCTAGTTGGTAATCCAATACCTAAATTTACTACATTGCCATCTTTAAGCTCAAGTGCAACTCTCTTAGCGATATAGTTCTGGATTTGCTCTTTATCCATCATTAGCAATTTCTCCCATCAATAATATAATCAACAAACACACTTGGTGTCATAATATGATGCGGATCTAATTCACCAACTTCGACTAGCTCTTCAACTTCAACTACAGTAATATCCGCGGCAGATGCCATAATATTATTAAAATTATTCATTGAACCTTTATAAATTAAGTTACCTGATTTATCTGCTTTTGATGCAAAAAGTAATGCAACATCTGCTTTCAATGGTAACTCAAGTAAATAATCTTTGTTATCAACTTTAATTTTTGTTTTTCCTTCTTCTACCAACGTGCCAAGCCCAGTCGGTGTCAAAAAACCACCTAAGCCATAACCAGCACAGCGAATCCGCTCAACCAAGGTACCTTGCGGAACAAGTTCAACAATTGTCTCACCTGCACTCATTTGACGTCCTGTTTCTTTGTTTAAACCAACATGAGAAGCGATGATTTTCTTAAATTGTTTCTTCATGACCATTTTTCCAACACCTTTTGTTGGTAGCCCTGTATCATTACAAATCAGCGTTAAATTTCTAACATCTTTAGCACATAAATAATCAACAAGTTTTTCTGGTGTACCATTAGCCATAAATCCACCAACCATGATAACGGAACCATCTTGAATATCTTTTAATGCATCTTCAATACTATTCATTACTTTGTTCATATTAATACCCTAGGATTTACCGACAACCATTGCTAAACCTTGACCACCACCCACACAAAGCGTTGCCAATCCATTTTTTGCATCTCGTCGCTGCATTTCATGAATAAGTGAAACTAAAATTCTCGCACCTGAAGCCCCGATTGGATGACCTAGTGCAATCGCACCCCCATTAACATTGATTTTACTGGTAT
The DNA here is from genome assembly GCF_026536845.1 of Gilliamella sp. B3023. Classification (NCBI taxonomy): domain Bacteria; kingdom Pseudomonadati; phylum Pseudomonadota; class Gammaproteobacteria; order Orbales; family Orbaceae; genus Gilliamella; species Gilliamella sp. B3023. Next base: position 119,886 of record NZ_JAFNNH010000003.1, on the reverse strand, counting down.
CAAGATCTAATCCTTTAATTACACTAATTGCTTGAGCAGCAAAAGCTTCATTTGCTTCAATAAGATCAATATCTTCTACAGATAAGCCAATTTTATTTAACGCTTTTTGTGTCGCAGGTACTGGCCCATATCCCATTAATTGTGGGTCAACACCAGCGCTGGCCCAAGATCGAATGGTAACCAAGGGTTTTAATCCCAACTCAACTGCCTTTTCTTTACTCATTAAAACTAAAGCTGCTGCCCCGTCATTAATTCCTGATGCATTACCCGCCGTTACAACTCCATCTTTTTTAAATGCAGGTCGCAATTTATTTAAAGACTCAAATGTTGAACCATGTCTTGGATACTCATCTTGATTAACAACCTCAATTCCCTTTTTATTCTTTATCTCTACAGGAATGATCTCTTCATCAAATTTACCTGATTTTTGAGCCTGTTCCGCTTTTAATTGGCTTTGTAATGCAAATTCATCCAGCTCATTTCTAGTTAAGTGGTATTTTTCAGCTAGATTTTCTGCAGTAATTCCCATATGAACATGAGAAAAAGCATCGGTTAAACCATCGTAAACAAGAGAGTCAATCAATTTTGAATCTCCCATTCTCATGCCAAATCGCATACCAAAAGAGACATAACCAGCATTACTCATACTTTCCGTACCGCCTGCAATGACGATT
>NZ_JAFNNH010000003.1:0-119202 GCF_026536845.1 Gilliamella sp. B3023 | reverse complement strand
CATCTCCACACATAATGGCTTGAGTTGCTAAAATGATAGATTTAAGACCCGAGCCACATACTTTACTTACATTAAAAGCAGGGACTTCATTGGGAATATTTGCTGCTATTGCTACTTGCCGCGCAACATTTTGACCTAAGCCAGCGCATAACACATTACCCAAAATAACTTCATCGACATTACATGGATCCAAATTTATCTTTTTAAGTGCTCCTGTAACTGCCCTTGCGCCTAGTTCAACTGCAGAGACATTTTTAAACACGCCACCTAAAGCACCAATAGGTGTTCTAACAGCTGAAACAATAACGACTTCCTTCATTCTGCATACCTCCATTTTTAAAATATGAATGAAAGGTTAGAGCATCTTTTTTTTGAAGTCTAAGTCTTGTTTTTAATAATATCTATAAGTTAAACTTATAGATATTTTATTAAAAAACATAAATGGTTCGATTCAGCTTATGGATATTCGACAATTAAAATATTTTATTGAAGTCGTTAAATCTAATTTTAATCTCTCTTTAGCATCTCAACGACTCTATATTTCACAATCAGCATTAAGTCAATTTATTAAATCATTTGAGGATGCTGAAAATGTTGAACTTTTTGAACGTTACAAAGGAAGATTACAAAAACTTACCCCTGCAGGCGAAATATTTTACGACAATGCAAATAAAATTCTAAATCAATACAATGGTATGCTAAGTGAAATTCGAGAAGGATCAACACAACTTAAAGGGACGATAAAGATTGGAATTCCCCCCTTAATTTTAGGTGTAGTTTTTGCAGATTTAATTGCTCAGTTGATCATTAATAATCCGAGCGTCAAATTTGAAATAATAGAAAAAGGCGCTTATGAACTCAGTAAAATGTTTTTAGTAGATGAGCTGGACTTTGCGATATTACTTCAACCAACAAACATAGATCCCAATATTATAGATGAGCACTTGTTACAAAAAGATGAGCTAAGTGCTTTTATGAATGTTAATCATTCACTATCGGTTAAGGAAAAAATTGATTGGGGCGATCTTAACAATAAATTATTAGCCACATTAGATCCCTCTTTTATTATTCAGCATCAGTTACAAAAAAAATTTGATAAGTATAGTATTACCCCTAAAAAAACCACAATGTCTTCGTCGTGGGATTTTTTGATGTTGATTATTAAAAACTCGGAATTTATTACCGTTCTACCTTCACCTGTATCTAATATCTATTTTGATAAAAATATCATTCAAAAACCGTTTAAAGATCCCATATCTTGGAATGTTTTACTCTGCCGTAGAAAAAAAGAACGTTATACAAAACTTCAACTTTTTGTTTTTGAATATATTATTGATTATTTTAATACACCTAAAAAAGGATAATATCTGCAATAAACTAAATAAAAAAATAAATATGCACGGCAATTACAACCAATAAAACCTTACTGAATAAAGTAATATTGTAAAATTTTAATGATGAAACACTTGTGTGTCTCTATAATGTATTGTTAACAACCTAACTAAGCTTTGAATATAATGACAATAAAAGAAATAACACCAATAGATCTCGCTCAAAGAATAAAACAGCATGACAAACTATTTCTACTTGATGTACGCGAACCTAATGAAGTAGAAATTTGTGCAATAGCGGGAGCAATACATATTCCTATGAATCTCATACCACTTTATTTAGATAAAATCCCAGATGAAATTGATATTATTATTTATTGCCATCATGGTGTAAGGAGTCTTAACGTTGCAAATTACTTGGTTGAAAATGGATTTGATTGTGATGTTCTCTACAATTTAACTGGTGGCATTGACGCTTGGGCTCGAACTGTTGATACCAGTATGCCTAAATATTAAAAAGCCCGCATTTAAACGGGCTAAATGATCACTATTCTTGTGGCATAACCCAATAACCATTTTGATTATGTGTTTGCATGTAATCTTTAAATTGTTGTGATTGGTAAATACGCTTTATATCTTTTGCCCATTGACTATTTTCATTACCTTCATTAACTACAACCATAATTTCTAAATCAGGAATAATTGTTTCAGACAAAAGTGCTTTTTTCGAGTCAATATTAGCGGAATAAACGATACTGCCTGGAATGACGGCGAAATCTAACTCATTTAAAACTCTTGGAATATTGGCTGAATCCATTTCAACAATATCAACACCCGCAATATTTTCGGCAATATCATTTTTGCCGACAATAATTGGATTACTATTTGGTTTTAACTTAATCCAACCAGCTTTTTCCAACAAGTTGTAAGAGCGTGCTGCATTTGATGCATCTTGAGGAATTCCAATTTTAGCACCCGGAAAAACATTTTTTATCGACGTATACTTATTCGAAAATATTGCAGCGGGAACCGAAGGTACATGCACCACTGGTTTTAAATGAGCTTTGCGTTGACTATTAAACACATCCATATATGCAGTATGTTGAGCTACCGTTAAATCAATACTGCCTTCACTTAATGCCACATCTGATTCTAATAAATGTGGAAAATTAACTAACTTAACTTTATAGCCTTCTGATTCTAGTATTGGTTTAACCGCATCATTAAACAGATCATTGTACGGTCCTGGTGAAACGCCCATACTGATCTCTTTTTTAGTTTGATTATCGGTTTTCGATGATGAGTTATCACATGCTGTAATAAAAAAAAGAGAACTAAATAAAGCTAACACCACAACATTATTAACTAATTTTTGCTTGATGAACCTCATTTTCATTTGAACTATCCTCAGTGAAGTGTAAATTTTAAAACTACTCTAACACATAAAAAATAATTCATTTATTCCATGTAATTCTATCTTATAACTTTTTGGAATAAGTTATAAAAAACGATTATTAGAGCCAAAATATCAGCTGTGCTACTGTAAAAATATCAATATTTTTATCAATTGGACTTACCATGACAAAAGCTATTGCACCCATTATCGAGCAGCTTTTTCTCGACTTACATCAAAATCCAGAGCTTTCAAATCAGGAGTTTGAAACAACCAAAAAATTAAGGTATTACTTAGAAAAAGCGAATATTCGCATATTAGAGCTAGGCGCAAAAACTGGTGTTATTGCTGAAATTGGTTCAGGCTCACCAGTCTTAGCCTTAAGAGCCGATATTGACGCCCTACCCATTTTTGAACAATCAGATTGCCAATACCGTTCAACCCAAAACGGAGTAATGCATGCTTGCGGTCATGATCTGCATACTTCTGTTTTAATGGGAGCAGCTTACTTATTGAAAGCCAATGAACGACATTTAAAAGGAACGGTTCGATTACTTTTTCAACCCGCTGAAGAAAATTTTAGTGGAGCATTACATTTTATAGAAATTGGTGCACTTAATGGCGTTGATGTTATTTTAGGAATGCACAATAATCCTAATTTAACCATTAACCAAATGGCTTCTCGAGCAGGCCCCTTTTCAGCAAACGTTGACCGAATTGAAATCACAATAAAAGGGGTTGGAGCCCATGCGGCAAGACCTGAGTCAGGAATTGATCCAATTGTTATTGGTTCACAAATTATTAGTGCTATCCAAACAATATCAAGTCGTACAATAAGTGGTCTTGATGCTGTGGTTGTCAGCATTACAAAATTCTTAGGTGGGAACACATGGAATGTCATTCCTGAAATTGTTGAGATGGAAGGCACTGTAAGAACGCTAACTCCTGATATAAGGTTAAAAGTCAAACAACAATTAAAAAGCATTGTTGAAAATATTGCACTTAGCATGGGAGCCAAAGCAGAGTTGAGATGGTTCGATGGCCCGCCATCAATCATAAATGTTGCTAAGTGGGTCGATTTTTGTCAAAAGATTGCCAAACAACAAGGTTATGAAGTTATTGATTTTCAACCGCAACTTGGTGGTGAAGATTTTGCCCACTATTTGCATCATGTACCTGGCGCATTTATCAATCTTGGTTCACAAAGCCCTTATGCTTTACATCATCCAAAATTTTTAGTTAATACTGACATGATAATGCCAGCAGCCAACTATTTAGCCAATCTCGCTAAGCAAGGATTAATTGAAGTAGCACAACATTGATAGGTATCACATAATGATAAAATTTGAAAATGTATCGAAACAATACGAACGAAATGGAGTTACCACCCAAGCATTACAAAACATCAACTTAACTATCCAAAAAGGCGATATCTACGGCATTATTGGTTATAGTGGTGCAGGAAAAAGTACGCTAGTTCGTCTGATAAACTTTCTTGAAAAACCAACTCAAGGCAATGTTGTTATTCAAAACCAACCATTGAATCAGTTATCAAACTCTCAATTACGCCAAGTTCGCCGTAAAATAGGCATGATTTTTCAACATTTCAATTTACTTGAATCCAAAACCGTATATGAAAATGTTGCGATCCCTCTAGTTCTCATCAAAAAAGATAAACAAACGATTAAAAAGAAAGTTCATGAACTGCTCGAATTTGTTGGATTAAGCGATAAAGCTAATAGCTATCCTAAAGAGCTATCAGGTGGGCAAAAGCAACGTATTGGAATTGCTCGGGCCTTGGCGAACGATCCCGATATTTTGCTTTGTGATGAAGCCACATCGGCACTCGATCCACAAACTACTCAAGCTATTTTGGAATTAATAAAAAAAATTAATGATAAATATAAAATAACTGTCGTTCTAATTACCCATGAAATGCATGTAATACAGCAAATATGTCACAAAGTAGCAGTTATGGAAAAAGGTAAAATTATCGAACATGGCAATGTACTTGATGTCTTTGGTCATCCAACGCATAAAACCACACAAAAATTTGTTAGTTCAGTTATTAATGACCAAATCCCTGAAGGTGTTGTTGAAAATCTGCTAAAAATTGAGGGTGATAAACATAATATTAAGTTGTTTAAGCTTGAATTTTTAGGTCGTTCGGCCTCAGAGCCGGTTATGAACGCATTGATCTTACAGCAGAAAGTAGTAGTGAATATTTTATTTGCCCATATGTCTGAAATCGAAAAAACGGTATTAGGCAGTATGTTTGTTCAATTAAAAGGAAGTGATAATAATATCGAACAATCAGTGCAATTTCTTCGCGAAAATGGGGTTAACGTTACAGAAATCAAACATTGGGAGAACAACTAATGGAAATAGTCAACGATTTTATCAATTATATAAATACTAATTTTCTAACCAGAGTAACCGTTGAGCAATATGCACAAGCATCATTAGACACATTATATATGGTTGTTTTTTCATTAATATTAGGCGCATTAATCGGCGTTCCATTAGCGATCTGCTTAGTCACCACCCGACCATCTGGTTTACTCGAAAATAAACGGGTTTATCAGATTATCAACCCAATTATTAATTTTGTTCGCTCATTACCTTTTATTATTTTACTCTTTTCACTTCATTCATTTACTTACTTTATAGTTCGCACATCAATCGGTACGACAGCAGCAATTGTGCCCTTAACTTTTTATGTTGCTCCTTATATTGCTCGGCTTGTTGAAAACTCATTATTAGAGGTAAAAAGTGGTATTATTGAAGCAGCTGAATCGATGGGCGCAACGCCAGTACAAATTATTTGGCACTTTATGCTACCAGAAGCATTTAGTTCATTGATTTTAACTTTCACAACCGCCACAATTGGTTTGATTGGGGCAACAGCAATGGCAGGGGCTATTGGCGCAGGTGGTATTGGAGATGTCGCCTATTCGCAAGGTTATCAACGTTTTGATGATACCGTCATATATATCTGTGTTGTGATCTTAGTTATTGCAATACAAATTGTACAAAGCATTGGTAATTATTTGGCACGCAAGGCAAGACACGAATGATCTCAACTAATTAAACCCTATTGCAATACTTTATACTGGCGTTTATTTCAAAACGCCACTATTTACTACAAAAAATCTATAAATATAATTCAATATTCTCATATAGTTAAAATATTAAAAAAGTTTTAGCATAAAATGACGAACAAATAAATTCAGCATATTTTATGATTACCATCACTAAATCAGCTACTTGGTTAATACATTTGTTTATTTGTAATAATCAAGTAAAATAACCGACATTTAATTATGGTAGTGTAGGAACTCATTGTGACCAACACATTACAACAAAATCTGGTCGAAATACACGATATGTCTTTTTATCGTGGGACTCGTCCAATTTATAAAAATATGAACTTGACGGTTCCCAAAGGCAAAGTTACCGCAATTATGGGGCCATCGGGAATAGGTAAAACTACACTATTAAGACTGATTGGCGGGCAACTTAAGCCACAATCAGGTCAAATTCTATTTGATGGTGAAGATATACCTAGTATGACTCGTTCAAGGTTATATGAAGTCCGTAAAAGAATGAGTATGTTATTCCAATCTGGGGCTCTATTTACTGATTTATCAGTATTTGATAATGTTGCTTATCCATTAAGAGAACATTTTAATTTACCAAAACCTATTTTACATAATTTGGTATTAATGAAATTACAATCAGTAGGACTTCGTGGTGCAGCTAACATGATGCCTTCAGAACTATCTGGTGGAATGGCACGGCGGGCAGCATTAGCCAGAGCAATAGCACTCGATCCTGATCTAATCATGTTTGATGAACCTTTTGCTGGGCAAGATCCTATATCCATGGGCGTAATTGTCAAACTTATATCTGAAATTAACCAATCACTTGGATTAACCTGTATTGTTGTTAGCCATGATGTTAGTGAAGTATTAAGTATTGCCGATTATGCCTATATTGTTGCTGAACAACATATTATTGCTGGCGGTACATCTGAAGAATTACGCAATAATGATGATTTACGAGTAAAACAATTCCTTGAAGGATTAGCCGATGGCCCAGTACCATTTCATTATCCTGCGGATGATTACAAATTAGACCTAAGTAGAGGTGCAAACTAATGTTAAACTTAATTGCAAAACTTGGGCGATCAATAATCAATATTATCGCGATGCTAGGTCGCTCAGGCGTAATGCTATTTGGTGCACTTATCGGTAAACCTCAATTTAGCAAACAATTCCCATTACTTGTTAAACAATTTTACTTTGTCGGTGTACAATCGCTATCAATTATTATCGTATCCGGTCTTTTCATAGGAATGGTACTAGCACTACAAGGTTACTTCATTTTAACCACCTTTGGTGCTGAAGCCAGTTTGGGGATGCTAGTCGCACTTGCCCTGTTGAGAGAACTTGGGCCTGTAGTAGCAGGATTACTATTTGCAGGCCGTGCCGGCTCAGCGTTAACCGCTGAAATTGGTCTAATGAAGGCCACCGAACAATTATCAAGCATGGAAATGATGGCGATCGACCCATTAAGACGAATTATCGCGCCAAGATTTTGGGCTGGATTTTTTTGTATGCCGTTTCTAACAGCAATTTTTGTCGCTGTTGGCATTTTAGGTGGTGTATTAGTAGGTGTTGATTGGAAAGGTATTGATGCAGGATTTTTTTGGTCATCCATTCAAAGTAATGTCGATTGGTGGCACGATTTAGGCAATTGTTTTATTAAAAGCTTTGCATTTGCAATCGCTAGTACTTGGATTGCTCTATTTAATGGCTATGATTGTGTGCCAACATCAGAAGGAATCAGTCGGGCAACAACGAACACCGTTGTCTATTCATCATTAGTTATTTTGGGGTTAGATTTTATTTTAACCGCATTAATGTTTAGTAATTGAGGTCATTAAACATGAGTCGTAAAGTTGAAATTACAGTAGGGTTATTTATGGTGCTGGTTATCTGCTCAGTGCTATTTTTATGTTTTAGGGTTACCGATCCAACGTCTTTCGCTCGTCATAACTCCTACCGTGTTTATGCTGTATTTGATAACATTGGTGGATTAAAAGTAAGATCACCAATTAAAATTGGCGGTGTAGTGATTGGTCGTGTAAGTAATATTAGTCTTAAATCAGAAAAAGGTGCAACGTATAAACCTTATGTCACTATGGATTTAGATGCTCAATACAATAGAATTCCAAGTTCTAGCTCACTTTCAATCAAAACTTCTGGCCTATTAGGTGAACAATTTATTGATATCAATTTTGGATTAGATCAAAGCATTGAACATGAACTTGATTCATTAGATTCTGATACCACTACAACAACGAGTAATAGTAATAATAAACCAGCTTATCTTATAGATGGTTATGTCATTAACAATACAAAACCAGCCATGGTGATCGAAGACTTGATTGGACAATTTTTATATAGCACTGGCGGATCATCAGATAAAAAACAAGATACCAATGATAGTAAGGAGTAACTATGTTAACCAAATTTAAACAAGCCCTTTTTTTAGTACTTGCATTAGTAATAAGTTCTTCAGCATTTGCAAACGATCCTTATAACGATATGCAAGTTGCTGCTGACAAAATATTTAGTACGATGAAAGCTCAATCAGCATCAATTAAGTCAAATCCAAATAAACTTAAAGATATTGTAAGAGCGGATTTATTGCCTTATGTCCAAGTTAAATATGCAGGCGCATTAATTTTAGGTGATGCTTATAAATCAGCAACTGACGCACAACGAACAGCTTATTTCAAAGCTTTTGAAAACTATTTAGTTCAAGCTTTTGCTCAAGCACTTTCTATGTACAACGGTCAAACTTACCAAGTTGAAGCACCAAAAGATTTAACTAACAAATCACTTATTTCAATTCGCGTGCTTTTAAATCAGCCAGATAAAAATCAACAACCTATTCGTATCGATTTCCAATGGCGAAAAAATACAGTAACAGGTGAATGGAAAGCTTATGACTTAACAGCTGAAGGAGTAAGCATGGTTACAACTAAACAAAACGAATGGGCAGCTATTCTTCGCCAAAATGGAATAGATGCATTAACCAAACAATTAAATGATCTATCCAATCGCAAAATTGATCCAAACGCTAAACAAAAAGGTTAGTTCATTATGTCGCGAATCCAAGCAGAAAAACAACAAAATGCACTTAATTTAATCGGTGAACTTGATTTTCACTCTTTAAATGATTTATGGATTGCTCAAGATACACTATTAAGCAATGTAAGCCATATCGATGTATCTAGAGTAACACGGGTTGACTCTTCTGGACTCGCGACGCTTGTCTATTTTTGTAATCAATATAATGTAAAATTGACTGGGATCAGCCCACAATTACAAACACTCATTGAGCTTTATGATTTGCAAACAGTGATTAATCATTAAAAATGATGCAATTTGAAAGCTCAAAAACCCCGTTCCTCAACTTTTTTTTATAAAATAGTTAATACTGAGTTTAAATAATGGATAAACAAGAAATTATAGCTAAATTAAAAAATTCACTTAAACTTGACGATGTTCATGTAATGACAAATGATGGCAGCCATTTTCAAGTTATTGCCGTTGGTGAAATGTTTGCTGAATTAAGTCGTGTAAAAAAACAACAAGCTATTTATGCACCATTAGCGGAATTTATTAATGATAATCGAATCCATGCATTATCAATCAAAACCTATACACCAACTGAATGGCAACGTGAGCGAAAATTAATGGGTTTATAATTAACCCCCATGAACATAGAAACTTGAATAAAGTTTTTTTAGCCACATGTTTTATAAATAAACATAATCATTGCATAAGGTATTCCAGAATGACTAACCCACTATTAAGTAATTCATCATTACCCCTATTTTCACAAATCAAACCTGAGCATGTTTTACCAGCGATTAAAGAGACATTAAACAATTGTCGTAAAACGATTGAATCTGTGCTTGAACAAAATAGTGAATATACTTGGGATAATCTTGTTCAACCCATTGATGAAATGGATGAAAAATTTAGCCGAGCATGGTCACCGGTTAGTCATCTTAATTCAGTGAAAAACAGCCCAGAACTACGTGAAGCATATGAAGCTTGCTTACCTTTGCTATCTCAATACAGTACTTGGGTAGGACAACATAAACCACTATATAATGCCTATAAACAACTTAAAGATAGCAAACACTTCGAAAATTTAAGCAAAGCACAAAAAAAAGTAATCAACAATGCATTGCGGGATTTTGAATTATCGGGTATTGGATTGGCAGATGATAAACAAAAACGTTATGGTGAAATTGTTGCCAAACTTTCAGAATTATCATCTCAATATAGTAATAATGTATTAGATGCCACTATGGGCTGGTCAAAATTAATCACGAATATTGAAGATTTATCCGGAATGCCTGAAAGTGCCTTAGCCGCAGCTAAAGAACAAGCTAAGGCAAAAGAGCAAGATGGTTGGTTATTAACGCTCGATATTCCAAGTTATTTACCGGTAATGACTTATTGCGATAATCGAGATTTACGATTTGAACTCTATCAAGCATACAATACTCGAGCGTCTGACCAAGGATCTAATGCCGGTAAGTGGGATAATACAGAAATCATTAAACAAATTATATCGCTTCGAGCTGAACTTGCTCAGTTACTTGGTTTTGACACATATGCCGATAAGTCATTAGCAACTAAAATGGCTGAAACTGTAACGCAAGTTACCGCATTTTTAACCGATTTAGCAACCAAAGCTAAACCTCAAGGTGAAAAAGAATTAGCCGAACTTAAAAGATATGCTTATGAATATTTTGGTGCAAGTGATATCAAACCATGGGATATCGCTTATTACAGCGAAAAACAAAAACAACATCTTTATACCATCAATGATGAAGAACTTCGTCCATATTTTCCAGAGGATCGAGTTATTAGTGGATTATTTGAAGTCGTTCGTCGTATTTTTGGCATTACTGCAAAACAGCGTCATGATGTTGAAGTTTGGGCACCTGAGGTAAAATTTTATGATTTATATAATGCCAATGGTGAATTAAAGGGTAGCTTCTATCTTGATTTATATGCTCGTGAACATAAACGAGGTGGTGCTTGGATGGATGATTGTATTGGTAAAATGCGTTTTGCTGATGGCCATATCCAAAAACCTGTTGCCTATTTAACATGTAATTTCAATCGACCAATCGGTGATAAACCAGCATTATTTACTCATAATGAGGTAACCACATTATTCCATGAATTTGGTCATGGACTACATCATATGTTAACTGAAATTGATGTGTCATCAGTGGCTGGTATTAATGGTGTTCCATGGGATGCCGTTGAATTACCAAGTCAATTCTTAGAAAATTGGTGCTGGCAGCCTGAAGCTTTAGAATTTATTTCAGGTCATTATCAAACTGGCGAACCATTACCTCAAGAAATGCTAGAAAAAATGCTTGATAGCAAAAACTTCCAAGCTGCATTATTTATTCTGCGTCAGTTAGAATTCGGTTTATTTGATTTTAAATTACATAGCGAAAAAACACCTGATATTTTAGAAACTTTAAAACAAGTCAGAGAACAAGTTGCAGTAGTACCAACCGTAGATTGGGGACGATTCCCTCACGCATTTAGTCATATTTTTGCAGGAGGTTATGCCGCAGGTTATTACAGTTATCTATGGGCTGAAGTTTTATCTGCTGATGCGTTTTCTCGCTTTGAAGAAGAAGGTATCTTCAATGCAAATACAGGTAATGCTTTCCTTGACAATATATTATCTCAAGGTGGCAGTGATGAACCAATGACATTATTCAAAAATTTCCGTGGTCGTGAACCGCAACTTGAGGCATTACTTCGTCACTATGGTATCCACTAAAGTTAACACTGCTCAGCTCAAAAAGTTAGCTGAGCAGTGGCTATTCGAGCATCCTGATCTTCCATTTACTCTCGTTAATCAAAACAATCAACTTGAGTTACAAAAAACTGATGAACCTAAATTAGGTGCAATCGCGGTTAATTTTGTGTCTGGTGCGATGGCTCATCGTCGTCAATTTGGTGGTGGTCGTGGTGAAGCGATAGCTAAAGCTGTTGGCGTTAAAGGTAATTATTTACCCACTATTATTGATGCAACAGCTGGATTAGGACGAGATGCATTCGTATTAGCTTCTATTGGTTGCCATGTTACTATGTTTGAGCGACATCCTGTTGTTGCTGCCTTGTTAGAAGATGGGCTTAATCGTGCTTATCAAGATCCAATCATTGGTCAGCAATTACAAAAACTGTTACATTTAATTTATAATTCAAGTTTACTTGGGCTCAATTCACATCAAGAAAAACCTGACGTTGTTTATCTTGATCCGATGTTTCCGCATCGACAAAAAAGTGCATTAGTGAAAAAAGAGATGCGCATTTTTCAACAATTAGTTGGTAACGATCTCGATGCAGAAAGCCTACTTGAACCCGCAAGACGATTAGCTAAAAAACGCGTTGTGGTTAAACGACCTGATTATGCACCATTTTTAGCCAATCAAAAACCAACGGCGGAAATTAAAACTAAAAATCATCGTTTTGATATTTACACACCATGTTTATAGGAATAGTATTTGAAAATGCGACTGGATAAATTTCTAGCTCACCATCTAGGGGTAAGCCGAACAATAGTCAATAAAGAACTGAAAGCCCAAAAGGTAACTGTTAATGGAGCTGTTGTAAAATCAGGTGCTTACCATATCTCAGATGATCAAATTGTAGAATATGATGGTTTCGAAATTATACCTATTACCGAAAATCGTTACTTCATGCTCAATAAACCACAAGGTTATGTTTGTTCTACTGATGATCCTGATCACCCAACTATCCTCTATTTTATTGATGAACCTATGTCTGAAAAGCTGCATTCAGCAGGTCGACTGGATTTAGACACCACTGGGCTAGTTTTATTAACCGATGATGGTAAGTGGTCACATCGCATTACTTCTCCTAAACATCATTGTGAAAAAGTTTATCAAGTAACCGTTGAGCAACCTCTTAATAATGATCTTATTGAGATATTTAAACAAGGTATTCAGCTAAAAAGTGAAAAAACACTTACTCAACCAGCTAAATTAGTTATCCTTGATGATTACCATGCAGAACTTACAATAAGTGAAGGCCGATATCACCAAGTGAAACGAATGTTTGCAGCTGTAAATAACCATGTCACCCAGTTGCATCGTAAACAGATTGGCAATATTATTCTTGATATACCTGAGGGCGAATACCGCCCTCTTACTCAAGATGAGATCAATTCGTTTAATTAGCCGTTTGATTCTTAACTAATGTTTTCTTTTACTAGGTTTTATTGTTAAAACTTAGTAACTTTGTATCCAAAGGAATGACAACGTGCAAACACAAGAACCACAAGTAGAAATTAAAGTTTCTAAACAAGCACTTATCTTTATTCTTGGTTTCATTTCAATGTTAATGCCATTATCTATTGATATGTATTTACCAAGTATGCCAACTATTGCGAACAAATTTAATGTCGCCGATTCAACTGTGCAGTTGACAATCAGTTTCTATTTATTAGGATTTTCATTAGGTCAGCTTTTGTTTGGTCCACTCACCGATAGTTACGGACGAAGAAAAGTTTTAACTGCTGGACTAATTATTTTCATAATTGCAGCATTATGTTGTGGTCTTGCTGCTAATATAAATCAGTTAATCACAGCCCGATTTTTTCATGGAATAGCAGCATCAGCAACCACTATTGTTATTAATGCATTAATGAAAGATATCTATCGCGATCGTGATGATTTTTCTAAAATGATGTCTTTTGTAACATTGATATCGAATGTTGCCCCATTACTCGCTCCGATTATTGGTGGTTTTATTCTTTATTGGTTCGATTGGCAAGCTAACTTCTATGCGCTTTGCTTAATGGCGATTATTTGTTTTGCATTAGTAACAATCAATATCCCTGAAACATTAGCCAAATCCAAACGTGATAAATTCAGTATAATTCGAATTTTAAGTAACTTCATTGCCCTATTTAGACATAGACAAGTGTTTACTTACATGATGATTGGTGCATTTTCCGGAGCCGGATTATTTTCCTTTCTAAGTTTAGGACCATTTGTCTATATGAACTTACATGGTGTTGCATCAACCAATTTCGGCTATTACTTTGCTATTAATGTTATGGTCATGGTTTCAATGAATACGCTCAATAGCCGTATTGTAAAACGGGTTGGTTCTATTAAGATGATTCAGTTAGGCTTACTCCTCCAATTTATTACAGCCATAGGTATGGCTACAGTGAGTATATTTGACTTAGGTTTTGTCTTTTTAGTGGCATGTATTGCTGGTTATATCGGTTGTATTTCAACCATAGGTGGTAATTGCATGGCTGTAATACTCGATTATTATTCTCATATAGCAGGCACAGCCTCCTCGCTTGCAGGCACCATCCGCTTTGCCGTCGCTGGTGCTATCGGAGTCTTACTTTCAACACTCGTTTCAACTCATAATACAGCAACTGTTACGAATAATTTAACAGAATGGCTAATGGTTGGCTCAATGGTTATCTGTAACTTTTTTGCGGCCGGATTGTTTTTGAGTGTCAAAAATATAAAAAGGAATTAACCATGATTTATCAATTAGAAAATCTAAAACCACAAATTAATTCTAAGTGTTTTATTGCTAAATCAGCAGACATCATTGGTGATGTTATTTTAGAAGAAGGCGTATCTATATGGTTTAACGCAGTTTTGCGAGGTGATATCGCAACGATTCATATTGGTAAAAATAGTAATGTTCAAGATAACAGTACTATTCATACAGAAACTGACATTCCCTGTATTGTTGGTGAGAATGTCACCGTTGGCCATAATGTTATTTTGCATAGTTGTAATATTGAGGATAATAGTTTAATTGGTATGGGAAGTACTATTTTAAACAATGCTAGAATTGCCAAAAACTGCCTAGTAGGTGCTAACTCACTAGTTACACATAGTCTGCCTTATGAGGAAGGTTGTTTGATTATGGGATCTCCAGCTAAAATTATTCGTAAACTCACAGATGAAGAAATTCAAGCAAATATTAAAAATGCTCAACATTACGTGTTGAATGCAAAAAGATTTAATCAAACCTTAACGCTATCGAATTAATAGTTGCTAATAAATTAGTTTTTATACACCTTTCACGCTATGAGTAGGTTCAATTTATGATAAAATACTCAAAATTTTTAATTAAGATAGTTTTTAGGTACGTGTTTGAAAAAATCTAAAATTACAAGAAGACAGATTGTTGCACAATTAATTCTATTATCATTAATAGGCTTATCTGTTTACTTATTTTTATCACTGTTTACTTATAACCCATCAGATCCTGGCTGGTCACGTACAGCTTGGCACTATCCTATTAGCAATTTAGGCGGTTATATTGGTGCATATATTTCTGATATCTTATTTCAGTTTTTTGGATTAATCGCCTATAGTTTACCGGTTATTATTATCTTTTTTTGTTTACAATTAATGGGTTACTTTTACCGTCATGCCAGTGATCCTATTAACTATTTTAGTGTTTCATTCCGAATTATCGGCATTTTAGCTTTTGTACTTAGTTGTTGTGGTTTTTTTGCCCTTAATATTCGCGATCCAGAACAATTCCAAGCAGGTGGTTATTTAGGTTCGATAATAATTGAAAGCCTTCTACCTGTTATGAGTAGCTTAGCTACCTCTCTAGCTTTGCTTGCAACAACACTAGCGTGTATTACGCTTTTAACTGGTTTCTCTTGGCTTTATCTGTTTGAAAAAATTGGTGCGTTAGTTATGTTCATCTTGTCACCAATAAAATGGTTATTTACTCCGGATAAAGTTTCACAACCAGCTGATTCGAATCAAGAAGACAAATTAACAACAGAAAAACAGCCACAATTTGATCTACCTATTGATGTTGATAGTAGTGATAATATTGACTCAACCAAATTGGCGACAGAATCAGATATTAGTACAACTAAACCTATTTCATTAAAAGATGATGAAGTATTTATAAAAACTGCTGCTCAATTATTGCAATCTATTGAGGCAAATACATCTCCTAACGAAACCAACCAACCGACTAAAGATATATCTAAAAAAGAAATGGATCCTGACGCGATTTTAGCGCGAATGGAAACTATTTTGAAAAATATGAATGAAAGCACCACGAGTGATATGAGTTCAACAGAATCTGATGGAGAAATTAATAGTCGTGAGGCCTTAGAACCTTTTGAAGAAGATAAATACGCTATTGCCGATGCACCAAGTAAACCTTTATTCACTATGGAGCATAATGAGCCAAAAATTAATCTAAATCATATTGCATCTCAAGATTCAGTTGATCCAATTGTAATCGAACCTTTAGCGGAAACATCACCAAGTATTACACCTGAATATCATAATACTAATGATATTCCAGCCGAATTTGAGATACCCGAAGATGTTGATATATCACTTCTTAAAGAAGAAAATCCTCTCATTGATGACATATATCAAAATGAGGTAGTAAACGAATCAAATGAACAACAAACTAAAAATGAAATAAAAGAAGTTACGGATGAGGATGAGGAAGAAAGCCTTATTCATCCTTTGCTAAAACGCAATGATAAGCCTTTACCTAAACCAACAACACCGTTACCTTCGTTAAATTTATTAACGCCACCACCAACAACTCGAATTGAAGTTGATCACGCGGCATTAAATGCAATGTCAGAGCAAATCGAAAAAAGCCTCTCTGATTATCGAGTAAAAGCTAGAGTTGTCGATTATTTACCTGGCCCCGTTATTACTCGCTTCGAAATTGAACTTGCACCAGGCATTAAGGCAGCAAGAATTTCGACACTTGACCGAGATTTAGCTCGCTCATTATCAATGCCTTCAGTACGGGTGGTCGAGGTTATTCCAGGTAAACCGTATGTCGGAATTGAATTACCAAATAAAAATCGACAAACTGTTTATTTCAGAGAAGTATTAGATAGTCCACAATTTAAAAATGCACAATCTCCTTTAACAATTGTATTAGGAAAAGATATCGCAGGACAATCAGTGGTTGCAGATTTAGCTAAAATGCCACATTTATTGGTTGCAGGAACGACCGGTTCAGGTAAATCAGTAGGTGTTAATGCCATGATATTAAGCATTTTATACAAATCACAACCTGAAGATGTTAGGTTTATAATGATTGATCCTAAAATGTTAGAACTATCTATCTATGAAGGGATTCCTCATCTATTGACCCAAGTAGTAACTGATATGAAAGATGCGGCTAATGCACTTAACTGGTGTGTTAATGAAATGGAGCGTCGCTATCGATTGATGTCAGCATTGGGCGTTCGTAACATTGCTGGTTTTAACGAAAAAATCAAACTTGCCGAAGAAATGGGACGACCAATTCCAGATCCTCTTTGGAAACCCACTGATAGTATGGATCTTGAAATGCCAACGCTTGAAAAACTTCCATATATTGTGGTTATGGTGGATGAATTCGCCGACTTAATTATGGCCGTTGGAAAAAAAGTCGAAGAGCTCATTGCACGGCTTGCGCAAAAAGCTCGAGCGGCTGGCATCCACTTAGTGCTTGCAACCCAACGCCCATCAGTTGATGTGATTACTGGTTTAATCAAAGCCAACATACCAACTCGAATAGCATTTACTGTTTCAAGCAAGATTGATTCACGTACAATCTTAGATCAAATGGGGGCTGAATCACTTCTAGGTATGGGTGACATGCTCTATTTAGCACCCAATAGCTCAATTCCTATTCGTGTTCATGGCGCATTTGTACGTGATGAAGAGGTTCATGCAGTTGTACAAGATTGGAAAGCGCGTGGCACACCTAAATATATCGAGAATGTAACAGTTTCAACTGATGATAATGAAGGTAATAGCTTTGATATGACCGACGAAGAACTCGATCCACTTTTCGATCAAGTAGTAGCATTTGTGGTTGAAACCCGTCGAGCATCAATATCAAGCGTCCAACGCAAATTTAGAATTGGTTACAATCGCGCTGCACGAATAGTAGAACAAATGGAAGTTGAAGGCATTATAAGTGCGCCAAGTCATAATGGTAATCGCGAAGTACTTGCACAAGCATCACCTAATGATTATTAGGCTAAATTTCAATAGTAAACCATTTAACTAATAAGATAGTGTGTCACTATATAAAATTTTAAGTGGTCTGCTTTCTAAATTTTAACCAGTAAATCATTGATAAAATTGCGCCTATTATTGCTATACCGGCTAAGGCAAAATAGGCGATTATCATCGACCATTTCAAACTAATTATTCCAACAATAATTGGAAATAGCGTCATACCTAGTGCATAAATAGCTTGAAATAATCCCATGGCAGCAGAACGAGCATACGATGGCACATCTATCATCGCTTCAAAATTTAAAAACGAAAATAGTATACCAGTCCCTATACCAGGGATAATTTGCAATAGAAGAATAATATAAACAGAAGAGACCTGAGGTACTAAAATACAATAAAGTGCTAGTAATAGAAAAGATAAAATTACCCAGCTTGAAATTCTCATCAGATTAATCCACTTAGTCGCCCCCAATTTAGCAAATAGAACTGAAGATAACATATAGACAATTGAAGAAATGCCAATTAAAAAGGCATTCCCCCCTAAATCACTCAATATCTGATTAGTAAAAGACATTGTGGTAGACATTTGAATGCCTTGCTGAATTAAAGCAAGAAATGAGAAAAACAATAATTTTCGATTACATAATGCGCTAAACAAAAGATGATAGTTAAAATCATGATGGATCTTTTCCGGATATTTTAGCTTTATTGCTAAAATAAAAGCCAATAACCCACTAAAGCAACTAAGCACACAAATTCCTACCATATGAATATAATCATACAATAATGTACCTGTTAAAAAGGCTAAAAACACACCTAGATTATTAACCATTATAATTAAACTAGTTGCATACCCTTTTTTAGATTTGGGATAAAAACCTAAAAAAAGCACCATAAAAGAGATCCACATTGCACTGGCGAAACCTGAAATTATATTACCAACGAGAAAACCAGTTCCATTCGGTTCAATAATACGAATCACTGATGCAATTCCAGCAAAAAAGGTGCCTAATACAATAAAAATTTTATGTTTCTCTTTTACATTGGCTAATAAACCAACCGGCAATCTTAAGAATAATTGCGAAAATCCATAAGCACTAACCACCATTCCAATCATAGTAGTCGATATATTTATCGCCGCAAGATAAGGGGTTTGATAAGGAATATAGATATATTGTGCATACCAGAAAAAAAACACAATACACAACAATAAATAAGACTTCTTCTTGGCTGACTTCATTTATCCACAATTTTAATACTGATAATTTTTGCTCTAAAAATATATCTAAATAAATTATTTAGCAATAATTATGACAAACTTGTCTAATTTTTTAAACTATGCTAGCTTGAAGTGAATTAAAAAGTGATAAAAATTGATCTTACTAAATTCATAATACAAACATCTTAACTTTATGATTTATATAATAATGATAATTTTTAGTGTATTAAGCTTTTTATCAATGAATAACCATTCTTTAAGTAATGGAGAAAATAATGGACTATCAAAAAATTGCACATCAAATACTCGAATTAGTCGGCGGTAAAGAGAATATTATCAACTTAACACACTGCTTTACTCGCTTACGGTTTCAATTAAATGACAGTAAAAAAGCTAATCGCGAAAAATTATTACAGACAGAAGGTGTGATTTCCGTTGTTGAAAGTAGTGGACAATACCAAGTAGTATTAGGCAATAAAGTCACCAAAATTTATGAGCAACTTCTCCCTCTAATTGGCGAGTTAGAACAAAGTAATCAAACGGAACCTAAAGTTTCATTAGGGGTAAAAATACTTAATGCTTTTGCAGCTATTTTTACACCAATCATCCCTGCTATTGCAGCATCAGGTATGTTAAAGGGAATTTTAGCTATAGCGGTTATGATAGGTAATTATTACTATCAAACTGATATCAAAACTTATAACACCTACACGATTTTACATGCTGCATCAGATGCAGTTTTCTACTTCATGCCAATAATACTTGGCTATACCGCTGCTAAAGTATTTAAAGCACATGAATTTATATCGATGATAATTGGTGCAACATTATGTTATCCATCAATTGTCAATTTAATGACAAGTAAAACTGAAGTCACTCTGTTTACCATTGAATTAACCAAAGCAAGTTACACGTCTAGCGTTATCCCAATTATATTAGCGGTATTTATTTTAAGTTATGTACAAAGATTTTTGGAATATATTATCCCTGAAGTATTAAAAATTATCATGGTGCCAACTTTTTCATTACTTATCATGATACCAGCTACTTTACTTATTTTCGGTCCTATTGGTATCTATATTGGCGAATTTATAAACTGGATCTATTACTACATTATGGGCGTTAGCCCTATATTATTAGGAGCATTTATCGGTGGTGTATGGTGTATTTTAGTCATCTTTGGCGCACATCGTGCTATTGTACCAATCGGCATTAATGACGTAGCTCAAACTGGACGCCAGAACTTACTTGCTTTCGCTGGAGCGGCGAACTTTTCACAAGCTGGAGCCGCATTAGGTGTATTTTTCAAAACCAAAAATAAAAATTTAAAAACCGTTGCCGCATCGGCAACAATCACAGCCTTGTTCGGCATTACCGAACCAGCGATTTATGGCGCTAACTTAAGATTGAAAAAACCAATGATTTGTGCGGTTGTGTGTGGTGCACTTGCTGGAGGATTAATGGGTTGGGGAGGATCTTATGGTACAGCCTTTGCCAACCAAGGGGTATTAACAATACCTGTTTATGCGGAAGCAGGTACAAAAGCGTTCTTATGCTATTTAATTGGTATAGGCTTTGCATTTTTTGGTTCATGCATTATGACAATGATTGTTGGATTTAATGACATACCAAACGAAAAAGAATCAAAAACAATTCAAACTCCATTAACCACTGATACAACTATTCTATCGCCTGTTGAGGGTGAGGTCATTGCCTTAAATCAAGTCAAAGATGAAGTATTTGCTTCAGGATCGATGGGCAAAGGGATCGCGGTTTATCCTAAGGTAGGAGAAATAGTTGCACCAGCGGATTGTACAGTATCAGTACTCTACCCTACTTTACATGCTATTGGTCTAACATTAGATAATGGTATTGAACTGTTGATTCACATTGGAATTGACACCGTTAAATTACAAGGTAAATATTTTAAATCCTATGTACAAGCAGGCCAACACATTACAAAAGGAACCAAAATAGTTTCATTTGATATTGATAAAATAAAAGAATTCGATTTAACGACTTCGGTTATTGTCGTTAATTCGAATCAATATAAAAATATAGAATATTGTCAAGAAGATCACGTCAGTAAAAAAGACAATTTATTATTTATTCAAGTTTAGAGGTTAATATATGAAAGCTTTTGCTAAGGATTTTTGGTGGGGAGCATCATCTTCTGCCTTTCAAATTGAAGGTGGATGGGATGCTGATGGAAAAGGGATGACCGTTGCTGATTATAACTCATTTCAACGCTCTGCAGTGCAAGCCGATAGCAAAGTTGCCAGTGATTTCTATCATCATGTAGAGAGTGATATCGCTTTGTTTAAAGAATTGGGATTAAAAACTTATCGTTTTTCAATATCATGGGCACGTATTATTCCTGATGGGGACGGTGAAATAAATCAAGCTGGGATTGATTTTTATAATCGAGTAATTAACGAATTAATCAAAAATAATATCATTCCATTTATTACTCTTTATCACTTTGATTTACCATTTGCCTTAGTTGATAAATATAATGGTTGGCAAGACCGCCGTTGTGTCGATGCATTTAGACGCTATGCTCAGGTCTGCTATAAAGCATTTGGTGATCGGGTAAAAAACTGGCAAATCAATAATGAACAAAATTTGATGATTCGTGTTAATGAACGAATGAACATGTACAAAGTCGCACCAGCCGACACAGAAAAAGTGAGAGCTCAAATGGATTATCACATGTTTGTTGCTCATGCGATGGCAACAAATGATTGCCATGAACTAATTGCTGGAAGCAAAGTAGGACCAGCGGTATCATCCACCATGACCTATCCTGCAAGTAATAAACCAATGGATGTTTGGGCAGCTAAAATGAATGATAATTTTAAAACTAATTATGCCCTAGATATGTACTGTTTTGGTGATTATCCGGGATACTACAAACATTATTTGCAACGTTGTGGTATCTACCCTATTACACAACCAGAAGATGCCGAAATATTAAAAAAAGCTAAACCTGATTTTATTGCCGTAAATTACTATCGAACATTAGTCGCAAGCTATTTACCGGAAGATGATGCTCATCCATTTGGCACTAAAGAAAAAGATATTGATTTCGATCTATATGGCTATTTCAAGATCGAGAAAAACCCAAATTTAACCGCTTCTACTTATGGCGCACAAATTGACCCGATGGGGTTGAGACTAGTATTAAATGAATATTATCGCCAATATCGTTTACCATTAATTATTACTGAAAATGGATTAGGTACTCCAGATACATTAACTGCTGACAATAAAGTACATGATGATTATCGAATTGATTATATCAAATCGCACATATTAGCTTGTCATGATGCAATTGAAGATGGGGTTGAACTATTTGGATATTGTCCATGGTCAGTAATTGATTTACTAAGTTCTCATCAAGGTTTCAAAAAACGTTATGGCTTTGTTTATGTTGATCGAGATGATCATGACTTAAAAACACTTAATCGAATTAAAAAAGATAGTTTTTATTGGTATCAGCAAGTCATCAAAGATAATGGTATTAAAGATTAAAAACAGGGATGGGCTTTAAAAAAGCCCATCATGATAGTTGTTGAAACAAACAGCTATACTGGAAATGATTGTTTGCCTAATCTTGTCATAACTTCAAATATGAACTACATCATTTTATTAGCCTGATAATAATTCAGTTTTAATGTAAATTAGATGATTTATAGATATGGAGTGATATTGAATTTTTGAGTTGAGGAACGGGGTTTTTGAGGCAAATATAAACACTAATTTAACCACTTTAGTTAGTCAAAAAGTAAAATAGTGCATTATTATGAAAGTAAAGGAAAATAGGATTGATAAAATCAATTATTTCTCAATCCTATTGATTAGCAGATAAAATTTAGATTTGAGCTAGTGCTTGTTCTAAATCATTAAGAAGATCACTGATATCTTCAAGACCAACCGAAATACGTAATAATTGATCGGATATACCTGCGGTTTTACGTGCTTCAGCACTAATTCCTGAATGAGTCATAGTTGCAGGATGACAGATTAAACTTTCCACACCACCAAGTGATTGGGCTAATGTAAATATATTGAGTGCATTTAAAAATTTCGGCATAACATTAGCATCACCTGCTAATTCAAAACTTAGCAGTGAACCAAAACCTTTTTGTTGTCTTTTCGCAATATCATGTCCAAGATTTGAAGGTAATGATGGATGAAAAACTTTTGCAATTTTAGGGTGATTTGCTAAAAATTCTACCACTTTTTGCGCATTTTCTTGCTGTAATTTAACTCTTGCTGCTAGCGTTCTTAAACCACGTAATAACAAATAACTATCAAATGACGAGGTAGATGTTCCGATATTATTGGCCCACCATAGTACATCCGTTGCTAATTGTTGATCTTTAAACACCAATATTCCAGCGAGTAAATCTGAATGGCCATTTAAAAACTTAGTACAAGAATGGCTAACAATATCAGCACCAAGCTCTAATGGTTTTTGTAAAATTGGCGTCATAAAGGTGTTATCGACTAAAACCAAAGCACCAACCGCATGAGCTTGTCGAGTGATCGCTTCTATATCGACAACTCGTAACAAAGGGTTACTTGGTGATTCAATTAAGACTAATTTAGGTTTTAAGCTAAGTGCTTCTTTCAAAGCAACAGAATCTGATTGGTCAACAAATTTTGTTTTAAAATAGCCTTTTTGACTCAAACTATTAAATAATCGATAACTACCGCCATAACAGTCATGAGGCGCAACAACAACATCATTTGGACTAAGTAAGGCAACGCTAATTAGATGTATTGCTGACATACCGCAATTAGTTAAAATAGCATCCACCCCACCTTCTAATTTAGCAACGGTTTCTTCGACTAATCGTCTACTTGGATTGGATTTGCGACCATAATCAAACTTCCTCGGTGTTGCAAACTCTTCATAACGATAACATGTTGAAGGCGTAATAACAGGAACTACGCTACCAAATTGATCATCTGTATTAATTCCACCACGAACAGCTATCGTGCCTTGGCTAAAATTAGTACCTTGTCTTAGATTTTTAGAATCACTAGCCATAACAACCTTCCTACCAAGCATTTTATATATCTAATAATTGTATAAGAATAGCACAATAAAAAAAGACGTCAACATGTCTAGACGTCTAACTATCTTGGTGTATAGATTGCAGCTAAATAAAAAAAACGCTAAAATTACCCACATTATTTGTGATGTGATTTGGTGAAAAATATGATGGAATGGAACGGCGATTATATCAGCCCTTATGCTGAACATGGTAAAAAAAGTGAACAAGTAAAAAAAATTACAGTCTCAATTCCGTTGAAAGTACTTAAAATATTAACTGATGAGCGAACAAGGCGACAAGTCAATAATTTACGTCATGCAACGAATAGTGAATTATTATGTGAAGCCTTTTTACACGCTTATACTGGTCAACCACTACCTTGTGATGAAGATCTTCAGAAAGATCGTGATGATGGAATTCCACAACAAGCACAAAAAATGATGAGAGATTTAGGCATCGATCCGGATTTAATCGACGAATGATTGAATTAAAATAAAATAATAGATACAAAAAAGGCGCTTAAAGCGCCTTTTTGACAACGTTAGTTTAGTAAAACTATTTTTTACCACCAACCATTGCAAAACGTTGTTTGAATTTATCAACACGTCCGCCAGTTGCAACATCACGTTGTTTACCAGTATAAAACGGGTGACATTCACCACATACGTCAAGATGAATATCATGACCAATAGTTGAATGAGTTTTAATTGTGTTACCACAAGAACAAGTTGCTGTAATTGCAGTGTATTCTGGATGGATACCTTCTTTCATAATAAACCTCTAAAGTTTGTTCGTATCGCTATATAAACGGCTTAATCGCAAAATCTATACACCATACGAGTGTTAAATAACATGATAAGGGTGCGAATTATACGTCCTATATGAAAGATAATCAAGTAATAATCGACCAATCTAAACCGGTAATTGCCCGATAGTTACTTGAAGTTCAATCTTTTCTCCATTTCGCAAAACTAATATGGGGACGATTGTTCCTGGTTTCAACTCTGCAATTTGATCCATAGTTTCTACTATGGATTTTACTGGTTTATTATCAACCATAATTAATATATCATTTGCTTCAACGCCGGCCTGTAATGAAGGTCCTTCAGCATTGGTAACTAATATACCTAATACCTTCGGTAAATCACTAGGATTTTGCGTTGGGGCGAATTCTAACCCATCAATGCCAATATAGCCTCGAATCACTTTCCCATCTTGAATTAATTTATCCATTATTTTAACGGCTAATGCTGTTGGGATGGCAAAACCAATTCCTTCAGGAACATCATTACCTAGATTTTTAGCAAATGTTAATGTATTAATGCCTACCAACTCACCTTTAGTATTTACTAAAGCTCCACCTGAATTACCATGATTAATCGATGCATCAGTTTGAATAAAGTTTTGTCGACGATATGGGCTTAATCCGTCACGCCCTGTCGCACTAATAATACCTTGGGTAATCGTTTGACCAATGTTATATGGATTACCAATAGCTAAAACAACATCACCAATTTTGGGGTCTCGTTTAGAATTAATAGGTATGACCGGGATATTAGTTGCCTCTATTTTAAGCACAGCAATATCAACCAACTTATCGGAACCTACAGGTAATGCTTCAAAAATTCGACCATCTTGCAAGGCAACAATAATTTGTTCAGCTCCATCAACAACATGATAATTGGTAATGATATAGCCATACTCACTCATAATTACACCAGAACCTAGCGGTGTAATTGGGCCATCTTGTGATTGTTTTGGAACAGAATTAATCGATCGACTGTAGATATTTACTACTGCTGGAGCAGCAATCTTAACCGCATCAGAATAACTCATAGGTTCTTCATTAAAAATAGATCTGGAAAAATCTGATTGCGTTCCATTTCTTAAAGAAGGGAAAATAATGAGTAATACTATCGCTAACACACCACCAATTAATATTGGCCAAAGAAACTTTTTAAGCATAATTATTATTATAAAGATGAGAATAGTTGATAGGATTCTATCATATCTAACCGATGGTTAAAATGAAGTTTTCGTCGATGCAAAGCATCGACGATTTTTAGCTATATAATTACTTAGCGTAAGATAAGATATAGACGGCTATCTCCTCGGACAATATTTAAAGCGATTGCAGAAGGATTGCTATCAATCACTTTACGTAGTTCAGAAATACTATTAACTCTAGACTTATTGACCCCTGTGATAAGATCACCTTCTTGTAAACTTAAACGTGAAGCAGGAGAGTTTTTAACAATACTCTCAATTAATACACCTTTTTGTCCTTTTATATCACCATTAACAAGTGTTGCACCTTCAAGTGCTGGATGTAAAGATTTTGCTTCGGTACTGGATGCATCACCGTTTTTCAATTTAACCTCAACAGAAATCTCTTTGCCATCTCGAATCAAACCTAATTTAACTGTACGACCAGCTCCAGTTGTCGCGATTTTTGCGCGTAACTCTGCAAAACTATCAACCGGTTTACCGTCCATAGAAATGATGACATCACCAGATTTAATTCCTGCTTCTTTTGCAGCAGAATCATCTATAACTTCACTAACAAAAGCACCTTTTTGTACTTCAAGGTCAAAAGCTTTAGCAATATCTGATGTTAATTCATTACCTTTTATACCTAAAACACCTCGTTTAACTTCACCATACTCAATAAGTTGAGAAGTCAAACTTCTAACCATATTACTAGGTATAGCGAAACCAATTCCTACATTACCCCCACTTGGCGCGATAATAGCAGTGTTTATCCCAACTAGTTCACCATTTAAGTTAACTAAAGCACCACCGGAATTACCTTGGTTAATTGACGCGTCAGTTTGAATGAAATTTTCAAAGCCATCCATACTTAACCCACTACGAGCTAACGCAGAAATGATACCTGAAGTAACAGTTTGACCGATACCGAATGGATTACCAATCGCAACAACGTAATCACCAACTCGCGTTTTATCTGAGTCAGCAAGTTTGATTGAGGTTAATTTTTTTGCATTATCCACTTTTAATAAAGCAATATCACTTTGTGGATCTTTACCAATTAGTTTTGCTTGATATTCATGACCGTCATTTATTACTACCGTAATTTTATCGGCGCTATCAATTACATGATTATTGGTAACAATATAACCTTTTTCAGCATCAATAATGACACCAGAACCTAATCCCGAGAAAGGCCTAGATTGACTATCCGGATAGCCGAAAAATCGTCTAAATTCTTCCGGCATATTATTTTGCATTTGAGCAGTGCCTTCAACTTTAATACTTACTACCGAAGGTAAAACGGTTTCCAACATTGGTGCCAACGATGGTTGTTGTTGGTTATTATCCGTTGGTAAAAATGGGAATGCCGCATTGGCATTAGATAATGTAGCTAAACTTAAACCTAAACTTAATGCAATTATACTTAATAATTTTTTTGGTTTTCGTAAAGAATGACTCATCATAAAACTCTCTTATTTAAGAAATTTGATATTTAAAACATAAATAGCCTAATAAAACTAAGAAATGTTGAAAATTAATTAAGATTTCACTTCATCATTTTTGAATAATCCTGAAGGATTATCTGAATAGTCTTTAGGCTGCTTTTCAAGTGTTAATTCATTTTTGACACTGATATCATTATTGACGGCTTCTAAATCAATCATAGGCATATCATCAGAAGTTACAAATTGCCCAGAGGTTTCAGCAATATGTTGATATAAGCGACGAAAATCTTTGGCCATATTATCCAATATTTCAGCACTATGAGAAAAATGTTTAACCATCATCTGTTTTTGAGATGCTAATTCTTCTTGGGCTTGTTCCAATTCGCGTTTAACTTTGGCATATTTACGTCCTTTTTGAGAAACAAAATTGATGAAAATTATACCCACAATAAAACCAATTATTAGGCCGATGATAATATAGGTCATCATACTTTTATCCATATTTCACTCCTGTATCTTCTCATTTATTATTTCTAAATATTGTTTAGCTTATTTTGCATGGTTAGCAAGTTTTATCAATTGTTTTTTTAGTTTTTCAGGTGCTTGCTCAGCCAAAGCATTTAAATATATTGCTGTTTGAATCGTAATCACATTATTAATTTTAGCATTCTTATTTGAAAAATTAACTAATTGTGAGTTATTTGTCGCAATAGTGGGATTAATCTTATATTGAATAGAGGATAACGAAGGTAAGATTTTTTGACGTATACCTGAAATCAAATTACTTTGTTCGTATTTTATTCTTGTTAACCAGTTAGCTGAACTAACCTCAAGAATAAGAATACCTTGACGATAATTTGCAACTCTATATTGCTGATTCAACGGTGCTGGAAGCAATTCATCAATAACCTTCGTTAATTGACTCAGTGCTAATGTTCTTTCTTTTATTTGGGATAATAGAGCCCCTTGTGACAAAAGGCTGGTCAACATTTTTGGCTCATTATCACGCATGAATTAGGCTCATCCTTAGTTCTTGCTAAAATTAAAACAAATCTATTTATAATATAAATAACTCAATACTCAATAATTTACCTGATCTATTCAAAAAAGTCGTGTAAAAAAATAATATTTACACATTATTTGAACTATTAAAAATGAAATAAATAATAAGGCTAATTAAAATAATTAATCAATTTCAAAAAAATAGGTAGAATCAAAAATTTTGATCCTACCTATGTTAGTTATTATTAATTATTTGTTAGTTATCTAGTTATGATTAATTAGTGGTACTTTGATTAACTTGGTTCTCGCGAATAAATGTCCAAAGCACAATTGCACCGATTACATCAAAGAAAGCTAATGCAATAAAGAAAGGACCAAAACCAATTATGCCTACAAATGCACCAATGAAAAGGTTAAATATTAATTGACCTGTCCAAGCACAAGCACCGGCCATCCCAACTGCTGTAGCAACCTGATTTTTCTTAAATAAATCGCCGCCTAAAGTTGATGCAACAGTAGATAACAATTGATGTGAAAAACCACCAAGGCTGATTAAAAATACCGCTAAGTATGGGTTTTCAACAATACTAACAAAACCAATGGTCATCATTAACACAGCGCCGATGGTAAAGGTGATCAATCTTGAATTGATTAATGATATTCCACGGTCATTAAAAAACTTCGCAACAAAACCACTTGCTAAACAGCCTAGATCAGCCATCAAAAACGGTAGCCAAACAAACATAGCAATTTCTTTTAAACTAAAGTGTAATGTTTCAACGAAGAAAATTGGCACCCAAAAATTGATTGTCCCCCAAGCTGGATCTGCAAGAAAACGTGCAATACCAATACCCCAGAAATTACGCTGAGTAAGGATCGTTTTTAAAGATACTTTTTCTTTATCATTGTCTAAATATTTTTCTTGACCTGCTTCAATATATTCTCTTTCTTCAGGAGACAATATTTTTGAATCTTTAGGGTCACGATAAAAAATAAACCAAGCAAGAGCAGCAATTAATGCTAACGAACCAGAAACAACGAAAGCAAATTCCCAACCTTGGAATAAAATACACCAAGCGATTAGAGGGGGAGCTAACATAGCACCAAAAGATGTCCCCATATTAAACACACCTGATGCGATCCCTCTTTCTTTTGCAGGGAACCATATAGAGGCAGTTTTTATTCCTGCTGGGATAGCTGATGCTTCACTAAAGCCCATTACACCGCGCATGAAAGCTAAACCTTGCCATGTACCTGTCAATGCATGACCCATGGTTGCTAATCCCCAAATTACCGCACAGATAGCAAACCCAAGTCTTAGACCTATAGTATCAATAAAAAAGCCCATGATAGGTTGACCTATTGTATACGCTAACTGGAATGCGCTAACAATCCAAGAATATTGCTCTTTAGTAATACCTGTGGTTTCTAAAATTGTCGGCGCGGCAACCCCTAATGCCGTTCGATCAAGATAATTGATTATTGTAATAGCACAGACAAGTAAAATCATGTACCACCGAAATTTTGGAATTGTTCTCATTTTATTTCCTTCATCTTATTTATTGTTAATTCGTATTATTTAGAAAAATAATGATTTGCATTGTTAAAACAAATATTTCTAATCATGTTGCCAACTAATTCAAAATCTTCAGGAATTTCTCCATTTTCCATCCAATTCCCCACCATATTACAAAGAATTCGTCTAAAATATTCATGTCTTGTAAATGATAAAAAACTACGGGAATCAGTTAACATACCGACAAATTGACTTAATAATCCCATTTGAGAAAGTTGCATTATCTGACGTTCCATTCCATCTTTTTGGTCATTGAACCACCAGCCCGAACCAAATTGAATTTTTCCTGCAATATTTGAACCTTGAAAGTTACCAGCCATAGTCGCTAAGACCTCATTATCACGAGGGTTTAGACAATACAAAATAGTTTTAGGCAGTTCATCAGTTAAGTCCAAAATACCTAATAATGAAGAAAGTGGTTCGGCGATGGGTCTATCACCAATCGAGTCAAACCCAGCATCAGGACCAAGCATTTTAAACATTCGTTGATTATTATTACGCAAAGCTCCTAAATGTAATTGCATAACCCAATTACGTTTATGATATTGCTTACCTAACCAAACAAGTACTGCCGTACTAAATTGTGCAATTTCCAGTTCAGAAAGGGACTGATTAGCAAGACGTTTTGCTATTATTTGATCAAGCTGTTTTTCCGAAGGAATATCAGCATAACGGAGAATTTCGATGCCATGATCTGCAGCTTCACAACCATGTTGTTCAAAATGATCTAATCGTTTGGTTAACGCACAAAGTAATTTTTCAAAACTATTAATTTCGATATCAGTTACTTTTCCTAATTCAACAATATAATCAACAAAGCCTGTTAGTTCTATTTTAAAAACTCTGTCTGGTCGCCAACTTGGTCTTACTTTAGTTTTAAATGAAGCATCTAAAGCGATTTGTTTGTGATATTCAAGTGAATCAATAGGGTCATCAGTTGTTCCTACTGCTTTGACATTCATTTGTGTCAAAATACCTCTGGTTGAGAATTCAGCAGTCGCTAATTTATCATTAGCCTCAGACCAAATTTTATCAGCTGTTTTTTCGTTAAGAAGAATATTTTTTATACCAAATGGTCTTTTTAACTCCAGATGAGTCCAATGGTAAATCGGGTTTCCAAGCGTTAAAGGAACAACTTTTGCCCAAGTAAGATATTTTTCATAGTCAGATGCATCACCTGTGATATATTTTTCATCAATTCCAGCTGTCCGTAACACTCGCCATTTGTAATGATCACCAGCTAACCAAATTTCAGCTAAATTACGGAAATTTTTATTTTCAGCGATATCTTTTGGTGGTAAATGGCAATGATAATCGTATATAGGTTGATCTTCAGCGTAATCAAAATAAAGCTTTTGTGCCGCATCAGTTTGTAACAAAAAGTTATCATCTAAGAATTTTTTCATTGTTTTTCTTTCCAATTTATAAAGCTAAATCCTTAATAGTCTGTTTGGCACCTTTTTTCATTAAAGAAAGATAATGTTCTGTTATTTTTTCTCTGAATAATGAATTGGCGGGTAAATCTGATCCAAAAACAGCTTCTAAACTTAATAACGAGTTAACTCTTTCTACCCCATCATCACTCTCAGCAACAAGTTTTTTCAACTCATCAACCATTGGATCGCGAATATCGATTACTTGTTTATGGTCATCAATACCACCAACATATCGCATCCAACCAGCTACCCCTAAAGCTAGTAATGAAAAATCAGAATTATGTTTAATATGCCAACGGATAGAATCAAGTATGCGTTGCGGTAGTTTTTGTGTACCATCCATAGCGATTTGCCATGTTCTATGTTTTAGTGATGGGTTACTAAATCTTTCAATAAGTTTTTCAGCATATTGTTGTAAATTAACGTGCGATGGAACATTTAAGGTTGGTGCTTGCTGTTGCATCATTAACGATAAAGTCGCTTTTTTATAATTTTCGTCATTCATACAATCATTGATATGCTCATAACCAGCTAAATAACCTAAATAGGCTAAAAATGAATGGCTACCATTTAGCATTCGAAGTTTCATTTCTTCATATGGCACTACATTATCAACAAATTCAGCACCAGCTTCGTTCCAATTAGGTCGAGAAGTCACAAAATTATCTTCAATAACCCATTGAATAAATGGCTCACAAGCAATACCACACGGATCATACATGCCACCTAATACATCTTGAATTTCTTCTAAGGTTTCAGATGTTGCAGCAGGAACAATACGGTCAACCATCGTACAAGGGAAAGTTGTATTATTTTCAATCCATTTAGCCAGCTCAAGATCGCGTGCATTCGCTAAATCTAAAATAGCTTTCCTCAAAACTAAACCATTTTCTGGCATGTTGTCACATGATAAAGCCGTAAACGATTTCAATCCTCTTTGCATTCTTCTATATAAAGCTTCAACAATAACACCTGGCGCTGACATAGGTTTACTTGGAGAAGCTAAATCTGCTTTGATTAATTCATTATTCAAATCCAAACCAGTCCCACCAGGCAACATACAGTAACCTTTTTCAGTTACGGTTAATGAAACAATTTCGACAATAGGATCAGCCATTTTTTCTAAAATTGTTTCAATACCGTCTGTTGGTGCTAATAATGATTCTTTTACACTTCCAATAATATAGGCTTGTTTAGATGTCGCGCCTTTTTCAAGCACTGTATATAGATGATCTTGTTTTCTAATATCATTGATTAACTCTTCACCACCAACAATATTTACCTCGCAGATAGCCCAATCACTATTACCTTTATTCAATAAACGATCAGTAAATAGTGCCTGATGTGCTCTGTGAAATGCACCAAAACCTATATGTACAATACGAGCGGTCATTTTCTCCCTATTGTACAAAGGTTTATTTTTGATTGATTGTGGTATTTCTAATAAATTCAACATTTTATACACCGTAATTAACTAACTGCAATATTTATTGGTTAGACATATTTTCATTTGTTGACAAAATTTTCATCTTTATTTTTCAATTTTTGTGATTCGCGTCACATTTTTTGGTTTATTTTATAGGGATGTTTGCTAAAATCTTTATAATGGCCGACAATATTGGTAAACCAATTTAAAGATGTAATGGATTTCTTTTATTATTAACTTAGAGGAGTTTAATAATTAGCGTATAATTATCTTCAATAAACTTAATAGTATTCTGAGGATTATAGATTATGCCAAGAGGCAAACGACTCTATCAAGAAATTGGTAATGAGTTAAAATTGTTATTAAAAAGTGGAACTTTTAAAATTGGTGACCGTCTACCACCAGAAAGAGATATTGCTGAGACCTTTGATGTTAGCAGAACGGTAGTTCGAGAAGCATTAATTATGTTAGAGCTTGAAAAATTAGTTGAAGTAAAAAAAGGCTCTGGTGTTTATGTAATTGGTTTACCAAGCGAGTTCTTGTCTGAAAAAGACAGGGAAATAGAAGAAGAGGATTTTGGTCCTTTTGAATTATTACAAGCGAGACAATTAATTGAAAGTAATATTGCCGCTTTTGCTGCCTCACAAATTGTAAAAGCTGATATTGTAGAGTTAAGAGCTATATTAGAACAAGAACGTCAAATTTTAGAACAAGATGTACTTGATGACTATAGTGCTGATGAAATGTTTCATATTGCAATAGCTCGAGCCACAAAGAACTCAATACTTGAGCGGTTATTAGAAGATCTATGGACAAAACGTTCATCAAGTAAAATGTGGGACCAACTACAAAGTAGAATAACCGATCATAGTTATCGAAAAAAATGGTTATATGATCATGAAAAAATTCTACAGGCATTACAGTTGAAAGATGCAATGGCTGCACGCCATGCTATGTGGCAGCACTTAGAAAATGTTAAACAAACATTAATGACTGTTTCTGACAGTGAAGATCCAAATTTTGATGGTTATTTATTTGACTCTATACCGGTCACTATCGTTAACCAATAGAAACAAATATGCATTGTTTATGGATCTTCATTTTAGAATAATTTTGTAAATGAAGTATCTTTGAGGAGAATTTAAATGGAACAAACAATGCGTTGGTTTGGACCTAACGACCCTGTATCATTGGACGATATTAGACAATCAGGGGCAACAGGAATTGTTACAGCTTTACATCATATTCCCAATGGTGAAATCTGGACAATCGACGAAATTAAAAAACGAAAAAAAATGATTGAAGACAAAGGTCTAACTTGGTCAGTTGTTGAAAGTATTCCTGTTCACGAAGAAATTAAAACCCATTCTGGCAACGTTGAACAACATATTGCCAATTATCAACAATCAATTCGTAATTTAGCCGCTTGTGGTATTGATACTGTTTGTTACAATTTTATGCCAGTATTAGACTGGACTCGCACCGATCTAGGTTATGAATTATCAGACGGTTCAAGAGCTCTACGTTTCGATCAAATTGCTTTTGCTGCATTTGATATTCATATTTTAAAACGACCTAATGCCGAAAAAGATTATTCACAAGAAGATCAGATTTCAGCAAAAAAATATTTTGAAAATATGACGCAAGCCGATAAAGATAAACTTGTTGGAAATATTATCGCTGGGTTACCAGGTGCCGAAGAAGGTTACTCACTAGATCAATTTCGAGCACATCTTGCAACATATGACGGTATTGATAAAGCTAAATTACGTGAGAATTATGCTTATTTCTTGAAAGCTATCGTTCCAGTCGCCGAAGAAGTTGGCGTTGTTCTGACAGTTCATCCTGATGATCCTCCTAGACCTATTTTAGGTTTACCACGCATTGTTTCAACTATTGAAGATATGCAGTGGATAAAAGAAACAGTTGATAGCATTCATAACGGATTCTGCTTCTGTACTG
Source organism: Gilliamella sp. B3023 (assembly GCF_026536845.1). Lineage (NCBI taxonomy): Bacteria > Pseudomonadati > Pseudomonadota > Gammaproteobacteria > Orbales > Orbaceae > Gilliamella > Gilliamella sp. B3023. The sequence goes on along the minus strand of NZ_JAFNNH010000003.1, from coordinate 84,218 downwards.
GTTCTTATGGCGTTCGTAGCGATAATGATTTAGTTACAATGGCTGAAAAATTTGCTGATAGAGTTCACTTTATTCATTTGCGCGCAACAGTTCGTGAAGATAATCCATTATCTTTCCACGAAGGTGATCACTTAGCAGGTGATGTTGATATGTATGGCGTAATTAAAGTGCTTATTGCTGAAGAAGAACGACGTAAAAAAGCGGGAATCAAACGTTTAATACCAGTTCGTCCTGATCATGGTCACCAAATGCTTGACGATCTTAAAAAGAAAACCAATCCAGGTTATTCTGCAATAGGACGCTTAAGAGGTTTAGCGGAAATTCGCGGCGTTGAATATGCGATTAGACGTGCATTTTTTGAATAAAGACTAATCGCCTTTGACTAGAGAAGCCCATAATATTGGGCTTTTTTAATTTGAACATAAAAATAGCGTGATATACACGCTATTGTTCTTATATAGTTAGAATGTCTTTATTTTACATCATGATTTTAAATATTTATTATCGATATTTTTTATTTAAAGCAACGCCACAAAGATAGCCGAATAAGCACTGCTTAAAAAAACATCATATTAAAAAAAGAAATTTTACTGTCTATCCAATTATTTATTCAAATAAAATATAACCAATAATTGGTGAACCAAATACTACTATTATTTTTAGTCGCTGTATTGAGTTATTTATTGAATTTGTGATGTATATCACAATACTTTCTCAAATTGGTATAATAAGTTTTTTGATTGTCGATAGCTTTAATTAATTTGAAAATATGAGCTATTGAATAAAAATATATTTCTAAAACCCTAATAGCATTATTACAAAAAATGCTATTGATTCATTGTTGCTTTGACACAATTTATATTTAACAGCTATACTTTAAGGGATATTTTCTACATCTATATCGTTAAGCAGTTTTTTAATAAGCAGTTTAAACATAAGGGGTGTAAAATGGGTATCTTAAATAATATTTTTTCTAAAATATTTCCAAGCGCACAAGCCGCTGTAGGTCATGCAAAAGATGCAGTGAAAGAGCAAGTTGATAAAATCACTGACACCGTTAAAGGCAACACATCAAGTAACAACACAGATAGTAATACAGACCAAAATCAACAAAATACATCAGAAAATAAAAATCCGATTTCTGAAATCGATGTGATGTCAATTTTAGATAATTTAGCTAAAAAATTTCCTGAAAAACTTAACTGGAAGACATCAATTGTTGATTTATTGAAATTATTAGGTATTGATAACAGTTTAGATGCACGTAAAAAATTAGCAACTGAACTTAATTATACCGGTAGTACAGACGATACAGCAGCAATGAATACATGGTTGATTAAAGAAGTTATGAAGAAAATTGCTGAAAAAGGTGGTAACGTTACTCACTTATTTTCTTAGTCTGGAATGAATACGTGATTTGTCATCCACCTGTTAATCAGGTGGATTTTTTTTATTTAGTTGAATACAGAAAATATTAATCTTAGCAAATTTAAGCTTTGAATGAATGCAAACGATTCATTGCACTTTCTACTCCATCTTTCAGTAAGATATCTGTGCAATATACTGATTCATCGATTGCTTTATCAATTAAATCTTGTTCTGGTTTAGATGGTTTATTTAATACATAACCAACTACTTTATTCTTATCACCAGGGTGTCCAATACCAATTCTTAACCGATAAAAATTCAAATTATTGCCAAGTTTATTTGCAATATCTTTCAATCCATTATGACCACCATGACTACCACCAAATTTTAATTTAGCAATACCTGGATTAAGATCTAACTCATCATGAGCAACTAATATCTCATCAGGCTGAATTTGATAAAAAGAAGCCATTGCTTGAACAGCTTTACCACTTAAATTCATAAAGGTAGTTGGTACTAACAAACGGACATCATGACCATGAATATTAATCCGTGAGCTATATCCAAAAAATTTAGGATCAATTTTTAGCGGTTGGTTATAACGTTCAGCAAGAAGATCTACATACCAAGCACCTGCATTATGGCGAGTTGCAGCATATTCGTTACCTGGATTAGCTAAACCTACAATAAGTTTAATTGTTGTCATAATAGTCTGTCGTCAATTATTATTAGCAAAAAAGCCCCTAGAAGGGGCATTTATCTAATTCAGAAAAAAAGATTATTGATGGAACATTGCTGAAATTGATTCTTCGTTACTAATACGTCGAATTGCTTCAGCAAGCATACCTGATAATGTAAGTTGGCGCACATTTTTCAATGCTTTCACTTCTGCTGTTAATGGAATTGTGTCACAAACTACAATTTCATCAATGGCAGAATCTTTAATGTTACTTACCGCTTTTCCTGAGAAAATAGGGTGAGTTGCATAAGCGAAAACACGTTTTGCACCACGAGCTTTCAATGCATCAGCCGCTTTACAAAGTGTTCCGGCAGTATCAATCATATCATCAACTAAAATACAATCTCTGTCGGCTACATCACCAATAATATTCATCACTTCTGCTTCATTTGCACGTTGACGACGTTTATCAATAATGGCCATGTCAGTATCATTTAAAAGTTTTGCAATTGCACGTGCACGAACAACACCACCAATATCTGGTGATACCACGATTGGGCGTTCAAAATCACGTTGTAACATATCTTCTAAAATTACAGGGCTACCAAATACGTTATCAACAGGTACATCAAAAAAGCCTTGAATTTGTTCAGCATGAAGATCAACCGTTAAAACCCTATCTACACCAACAGTTGATAAAAAGTCTGCAACAACTTTAGCTGTAATAGGCACACGGGCTGAACGCACTCGACGATCTTGTCTTGCATAACCAAAATAAGGAATAACAGCAGTAATACGACCGGCAGATGCTCGACGCATCGCATCAATCATTACTAGTAATTCCATTAAATTGTCATTTGTAGGCGCACAAGTTGATTGGATAATAAAAACATCTTCACCACGGACATTTTCATTAATTTGGACATTGACTTCACCATCACTAAAACGGCTAACAATAATATCACCAAGAGAAGTATAAAGACGATTAGCTATACGTTTTGCTAGTTCGGGTGTGGCGTTACCAGCAAAAAGCTTCATATCAGGCACGAGAAATCCTCAAGCATGTAATCATGATTACATAAAACGTAATCGGTTAAATCGGAGTGATAATTATATAATCATTTACAGATCATCCTCAACTACATTATAAAAAATTATTACAAATATTTTATATCTATCACAATAATATATAGAAATATAAGTTAAAATGATGTTTTTTGAAGTAGATTAAAAATCGGTTAAAATACTGTACCACAAAGGTGAATAATTACCTTGATAAATCATTTAATACTAACAGCAGACACACAATGAGTGAACAATTAAAAACGAATAATCAAGAGACAGAATCTAAACGAACAATACGTAGTTTTGTATTGAGACAAGGCCGCTTAACTAAAGGGCAGCAACAAGCTTTAACTCATTTATGGCCTATATATGGCATTGAATATAATGCACACTCACAAATCACTTTCGAAAATGACAAACCGCTGGTTCTAGAAATCGGTTTCGGTATGGGTGCATCATTGATTGAGATGGCAAAATCCTCACCAGACAAAAATTTTATAGGTATTGAAGTCCATCGACCTGGCGTAGGCGCTTGCTTAATGGCAATCGAAGAAAATAAATTAACCAATTTAAAAGTAATGTGTCATGATGCAGTTGAAGTATTAGAAAATATGATACCTAATGAATCATTAGATAAAGTTCAAATTTTCTTCCCTGACCCTTGGCATAAAGCAAGGCACAATAAACGCAGAATTATTCAACCTGAATTTGTTAAATTAATTCATGAAAAATTAAAAGTTGATGGAGTATTACATTTAGCTACTGACTGGCAACATTATGCTGAGCATATGCTTGAAGTATTAAGTCAAGCTGATGGGTTTAAAAATTTATCTACAACAAATGACTATATCCCGAGACCTGATGACAGACCTATTACCAAGTTTGAAAAACGTGGGCAAAATCTAGGGCATGGTGTTTGGGATTTGCAATTTATAAAAAAATAATGGTGCCTAGGAGCCAATATGCAAAATGAAACTATCGATTTAATTTGTCAGCGCCGCTCAATTCGGTCTTACAAATCAACACCACTGACTAATGAACAGTTGGAATCAATTTTTCAAGCGGCACAATCGGCTCCGAGCTCTAATTTTCTACAATGCACCACAATTATCCGAATTACAGACAGCGATAATCGTTCAAAGCTAGCACATTATTCAGGAGAGCAAAGTTATATTAATCAAGCTCCTGAATTTTGGGTATTCTGTGCCGATTTTAATCGCCACTTTCAAATTGATTCAACTATTCCACTTGAAAAAGCTGAGCAGCTTTTAGTTGGCTGTATCGATACGGCACTTATGGCGCAAAATGCCGTTATTGCAGCACAGTCATTAGGTTTAGGAACTGTTTTCATTGGTGGATTACGCAATAATATTTCGAAAGTTACCGAATTACTTGCATTACCTAAATATGTCCTTCCTTTATTTGGGCTTTGTATCGGTTATCCTGATCAAAATCCAGAAATAAAACCAAGATTACCGAAAGAATTAGTGTTTTTTGAAAATTACTATCAACCAATAGATGATCAACTATTAGCAAAATACGATACTCAAATGAGTGAATACTATAGTCATCGACAGACAAATCAAAAAGCAAGTGGTTGGAGTGATAAAATTGCTGAAACAATTATCAAAGGGCAAAGAGATTTCATTTTAACTTATTTGCATGAACAAGGATGGATAACTAAATGAACAACACTCAATATCAGTTAGACAAAGTCGTTATACTAAGTCGCCATGGCATACGTACTCCATTAGAAAACACGATAGCGTTCTTAGAAAAATCAAGCCCTTTTAAATGGCCAATTTGGGATCATGCTTATGGTTATCTAACAACACGAGGGGCCGTTTTAGAAACGTTTTTTGGACATTATCTATCACAATGGCTAGAGCAACGAAATATTAAGCTCTCACCAGAGAATCCTGATATATATGTTTATGCAAATAGCCTTCAAAGAACAGTAGCTACGGCTCAATTCTTAGTTGGCGGTGCTTATGCTGGTTATGACATACCTGTTCATCACAAATATACCATCGAAAAAATGGATCCTATTTTTGATCCAAGTGTACAAGATGACTCCCCAGAAATTAAACAAAAAGTCTTAAAAGATATTAATGATGCAGACAAAGCAGCATCAATTTTCAAAAATTTAGCGCCGGCTTATCAAATCGTGTCGGATATATTAGATTATAAAAATTCGCAATTATATTCTGAACTTAAATGTGATTTTGCTGATATTCCTTATGAGCTTCATTTTGTGAAAAATGAAGAACCCGAATTACATGGACCATTAGCAATTGGAATCTGTGCCGTTGATGCTTTTTTATTACAGTATTACTCTGCATTTCCTAAAGAACAAATTGCTTGGGGAAGAATAACCAGCCAAGAACAATGGCAACAAATAATACAAATTCGTAACCACTATATTAACTTAGTTTTTCACTCTAAAACGATTGCACGAAGTATTAGTAAATTATTAATCAATAAGATAGATGATTTAATACACAGTCAATCTCATAAAGTCAATTTATTGGTTGGTCATGATAGTACTATTGCTGCACTGCTCGGTGCTTTGGATTTTGCTGAATATCAACTGCCTAATCAATTTGAAAATACACCAATTGGCGGAATGGTTATATTTCAACGTTACCGCCATCTACCATCAGGTGAATACTTCTTCAAAGCTGAATATGTCTACCAAAGTTTTGATCAGCTATTTACTGGTGAAGCTATTGATATTAATAATCCACCACAACATTATCAACTTAAGTTGCTTAATGCAGAACAAAACAGTGATGGATTCTACCCATGGCAACATTTTGAAAATAGGCTAAAAGAGTTTCAATAAAATTTCAGATTAGATTGCCGATATGACTTTAAGTTTCAAATCATTAGGCAATCTATAAATATCAGACACATTTAAAATTGTTATTTTAATTTCGCCTCAAAATGTAATCGATACCACAAAATAGATAATAATTTTCATAAGTATCTATTCATTGTATAAAATTTGTTACTTAAAACTTAATTAAAATACTATTAATTACTATTTCAATTAGGCACATATTGAATTTTAATATAACTTATTTGAATGTTATTTAACTAATCCAAAATAATTTAATAAAAATGTAATCGATTTCACAAAATGTTAACTAGATCACTTTTTTTGCATTTTTTTAATGTTATTATCCTGAGCAATTTATAGCTTTTAGTTTATTTCTTACATAAACGATTTCTGAATGATTAGGTAATCATTTAAAGCTTAGCAAAGGAAATTCACTATGAATCAGAAAATTAAATCTGCAATGCATAACAAAAATTATTGGGTATTTAGCCTCTACTTTTTTCTTTATTTTTTCATTATGGGAGCTTACTTTCCATTTTTCCCAGTTTGGTTAAAAATGATAGGTTTAGATCAAGCGGATACTGGATATGTTTTCTCATTTATCTCATTATTTGCACTATTCTTTCAGCCGTTATTTGGGTTGATATCCGATAAGTTAGGTTTAAGAAAACACCTTCTTTGGATTATCACCTTCCTTTTAGTTTTATTTGGACCATTCTTTATATTTATATTAGGTCCTTTACTTAAACTAAATGTTACTCTAGGGGCTACTGCAGGCGGCTTATATCTTGGTATGGTCTTTAGTGGTGGTGCTCCTGCAATTGAAGCATTGGTTGAAAAAATCAGTAGACGTAGTGGATTTGAATTTGGTCGTTGCCGTATGTTTGGTTGCTTCGGCTGGGCGATTTGTGCTTCATTTGTTGGAATCATGATTTCTAAGGATATTAATGCTGTTTTTTGGTTATGTTCTGGCTTTGCCTTAGTGTTACTTATTTTAGTCAAAATAGCCGATCCAGCTAAAACAGCAACCACAGATGTTGTCGACCAAATGGGACTAAATAAACCTGAACCATTTAATTTAAAACTTGCGGTTAATTTACTTAAAATGCCTAAAACTTGGTATTTTATGCTCTACATTATTGGTGTGGCTTGTACTTATGATGTATTTGATCAGCAATTTGCTAACTTCTTCACCTCATTTTTCTCAAGTGAACAAGTTGGTCGTGAAGCATTTGGCTACGTCACAACACTGGGTGAATTTTTAAATGCGACTGTAATGTTTTTTGCTCCAATTATTGTCATGAAAATCGGAAGTAAAAATACTTTACTCGTTGCTGGTGCAATTATGTCTATTCGTATTACAGGTTCAGCATTTGCTAGTAGCGCAGTTGAAGTTATTATTTTAAAAACCTTACATATGTTCGAAGCACCTTTATTGTTAGTTGGTGCATTTAAATATATTACAAAACATTTCCCAATTCGATTATCAGCAACGGTTTACTTAATTGCTTTTTGTTTTGCAAAACAATTATCTATAATGTTTATGTCCACCTTTGCTGGTTTAATGTATGTTAAAATTGGATTTGAAGGGGCATATTTAGTGCTTGGCTTAATTGCATTAAGTTTTACACTTATTTCTGCTTTCACCTTATCAGGACGTGGACCTTTGGATCTTTTCAAAAAGAAAAGCAACGTTGAAATTGAAGAATAGTTAAATAATAACAATTCAAAAAATTAAGGTATCAAAATGAAAATACTAGTAACAGGTGGTTGTGGGTATATAGGCAGTCACACTTGTGTTCAATTAATTCTTGCTGGCTATACTCCTATTATTATTGATAATTTATTTAATAGTAAAGCCTCAGTATTAGAAAGAATAAAAACCATCACAGGAAAATCAGTCGATTTCTATCATGGTGATGTTTGTGATGGAAATTTGCTTGCAAGAATTTTTAAAGAACACGATATTAAAGCTGTTATTCATTTTGCAGGATTGAAAGCCGTTGGTGAATCAGTATATAAACCACTTGAATACTATGAAAATAATGTTTATGGCAGTATTGTTTTAATGAAAGCAATGCGTGATGCTGGCGTTAAACAATTAGTCTTTAGTTCTTCAGCTACCGTATATGGTGAGCTAGCGCCAGTTCCTTACGTCGAAACATTACCACAAGGTTTACCAACTAGCCCGTATGGAAAAAGTAAGCTTATGGTTGAACAATGTATGATGGATTTAGCTATTGCTGAACCTGATTGGTCCTTAACTTTACTGCGATATTTCAATCCTGTAGGTGCTCATCCTAGCGGTTTAATGGGAGAAGATCCGCTTGGCGTGCCCAATAATCTGATGCCTTTCATTACCCAAGTTGCGATAGGTAAACGAGAATCGCTATCAGTATTTGGTAATGATTACCCAACAGTTGATGGCACATGTGTGCGTGACTTTATTCACGTTGTGGATTTAGCAGATGGTCATATTGCAGCACTTAAAACTGATAGAAATAAAGCTGGAGTTCATATCTATAATTTAGGTTCTGGTGTAGGCTTCAGTGTACTGCAAGTGATTAAAGCCTTTGAAAAGGCATCAGGAAAATCACTTAATTGGCATTTCGCACCAAGGCGAGCCGGTGATCTACCTGCATTTTGGGCTGACGCGAAAAAAGCTGAACAACAATTAGGTTGGAAAACAAAGTTAACCCTTGATGATATGGTAAAAGATTCATGGAATTGGCAATCAAAGAATCCGCAAGGTTATCCTGATTAGAGAAATGTTTACATCAAAATTGCAGTAAAACTATAATTAAAGAGGCAAATATGGATATTTTTAACCCAGTTGATCATCCTCATCGCCGATATAACCCATTGACCGCACAATGGGTGTTAGTTTCGCCCCACAGAGCAAAACGCCCTTGGCAAGGTCAACAAGAAACCTTAAATGAAGAACAGAAACCCCATTATGATCCTAATTGTTATTTATGTCCGGGCAATAAACGTGTCACTGGCGATATAAATCCTAACTACACTGGAACGTACGTTTTCACGAATGATTTTGCTGCATTAATGGAAGATACGCCTAATTCACCCGATAGTAACGATCCTCTATTTCAAATCCAAAGTGCCAGAGGAACAAGCCGAGTTATCTGTTTTTCACCAGATCACAGTAAAACTCTACCTGAACTTGATTTACCTGCAATTGAAACGGTGATAAAAACTTGGATCACCCAGCAACAAGAGCTAGGAAAAAAGTACCCTTGGGTACAAGTTTTTGAAAACAAAGGGGCAGCAATGGGCTGTTCAAACCCTCATCCGCACGGACAAGTTTGGGCTAATAGTTTTATCCCTAATGAAATAGCGCGAGAAGATCTCAATATGCGCAACTATTTTCAAAAAAATGGACGAAATTTATTAGTAGACTATGTAGAAAAAGAGTTGACCAATAAAGAACGCATTGTGGTAGAAACAGAACATTGGTTAGCCGTCGTTCCTTTTTGGGCTATTTGGCCATTTGAAACCCTACTATTGCCAAAGAAACATATTGCTAGATTAACAATGCTTAACCAATCTGAGCAAAAAGATTTGGCCTTAGCATTAAAAAAACTGACCTGTCATTATGATAATTTATTCAATTGCTCTTTCCCCTACTCTATGGGATGGCATGGTGCACCGTTTGTGGAAGGAAATACTGATTATTGGCAAGTACACGCCCATTTTTATCCTCCGCTATTACGTTCAGCTACCGTAAAAAAATTCATGGTAGGTTATGAAATGTTAGCTGAAGTACAAAGAGATTTAACGCCAGAGCAAGCAGCCGAAAGACTGCGCAACGTTAGTGATGTGCATTATAAAGATAAGAAGGATAAATAAATGAAAGCATTAATCAATAAAACCGCGCAAGCATTTGAGGATCAATTTGGTTATAAACCCGATACCATTGTACAAGCACCGGGCAGAGTAAACTTGATAGGCGAGCACACAGATTACAATGATGGTTTTGTATTACCTTGTGCCATCAATTATGAAACTGTAATTAGCTGTCACAAACGTTCTGACAACTTAATTAGGGTAATAGCGGTTGATTATAATAATGAACAGGATCAATTTTTACTTAATCCTTCAATTGAAAAACATCCAAATTACCAATGGGCGAATTATGTCCGGGGTGTAATTCAATATATCGTAAAATATTCAGAGGATATTAGAGGTGTTGATTTAGCTATCAGTGGTAACGTGCCACAAGGTGCAGGATTAAGTTCATCCGCTTCACTTGAAGTTGCAATTGGTAAAATGTTTCAGGTGCTTTACGATCTACCTTTTGATGGCAAAAAAATAGCCTTAATCGGTCAAGAGGCAGAAAACAAATATGTTGGTTGCAACTGTGGCATAATGGATCAATTAATATCCGCGCTTGGCCAAGCACAACATGCTTTATTAATTGATTGTCGATCATTAGAAGCATTACCTATTTCTATCCCCAAAGATCTAGCAGTTGTAATCATTAATTCCAACATTAAACGTGGATTAGTTGATAGCGAATATAATACTCGTCGTAAGCAATGCGAAGCCGCAGCCAAAGCGCTAGGTGTAAATGCCCTTCGTGATGCATCATTGGTTGATTTACTACAGATCAAATCCTCACTCGATCCGCTAGTATTTAAACGTGCTCATCATGTCATTACCGAAAATGAACGTACACTTAAAGCCGCTTATGCGCTTGCTAATGAAGATTATCCATTACTCTCAAAATTAATGGCTGAAAGCCACAATTCGATGCGCGATGATTTTGAAATCACAGTACCTGCAATAGACTACCTGGTTAAAATTATACAAGACGTTATTGGAAATGAAGGTGGGGTACGGATGACGGGTGGTGGTTTTGGTGGTTGTGTTGTTGCCTTAGTTCCTAAGAACAAAGTTGATGAGGTAAAAGATGTGGTTAGCCAAAACTATCATAAGAAATTTAATATTAAGGAAGATTTTTATATCTGTCAGCCAAGTGAAGGGGCTCATAAATTATGTCTGTAAAACAAATTATTACCCTTAAAAATAGCCAAGGCATGAAAATTAAATTGTCCAATTGGGGCGCCACTTGGCTTTCTTGTACCATGCAAGTTGAAGGAAAAAACCGAGAACTAATACTTGGTTGCCAATCATTCGAAGAATACGAACAACAAGATGCATATTTAGGTGCTACTGTTGGACGATATGCCAATCGCATTGCAAATGCTGAAATAGATATAGCAGGAAAACATTATCAGCTTATTGCCAATCAAGGCGTTAATCAGTTACATGGTGGCAAATCAGGCTTTGATAAAAAAATATGGAAAATTGAATCACAATCGGAACAACAAGTTACATTTGGATTAATTTCTCCAGATGGTGACCAAGGCTTTCCTGGCGAACTTAAAGTTACCGCTAGTTATACATTAACTGACGATAATCAAGTCATCGTCGAATATAATGCGAGCACAACCAAATGTACGCCAGTTAACTTAACTAACCATGCCTATTTTAATTTAGATGGTGAAACTAATGATATACTTGCACACAGTTTAAAAGTAAATGCTAACTATTACTTACCTGTCGATGCCAATGGTATTCCATGCAATGATTTGCTTGATGTTACTCAAGACGATATGGATTTAAGACAGTTACGAGTTCTATCCGATAATTTGCTAACTAGCCCAGCACGAAAAATCACAGGCGGTTATGACCACGCTTACTTATTAGATAAATCAAAACCAATTGCAGCTCAACTTATATCGTCAGACAAAAAAGTGACAATGGACGTAACAACGTCTTATCCTGCCCTACAAGTCTATACTGGTAACTTTTTAGCCAACACACCAAATCGTCACAATGGTAAATATGCTAATTTTGCAGGAGTAGCATTAGAAGCTCAGTTTTTACCCGATAGCCCTCATCATTTGACATGGCCACAACCAAGCTGCTTCTTAGAACCGGGACAAACTTACCATCACCAAATTACCTATCAGTTTTTTATAAGCTGATAAATTTCTCTTTTTATTATTGATGAAAAATAAATAACTTCATCAATAATAAAAATTCTACAAGTTTAACCATACCTCAAATAGATTTATGATAATAAAAAAAGTTGAGGAACGGGGTTTTTGAACATAAAAAACGAAGATTTTGTACGGTTAAACTAACAATCCAACTCAAAATTAGGTATGATATTCTCCTATTCGCTAATGGATAAGATAAATGAAAAGTAAAAATCTCACGGCTATTTTTCCGGGAACATTCGATCCAATTACTAATGGTCACATTGATCTGATTACCCGTGCATCCCAACTTTTTCCTCGTTTGATTGTCGCAATAGCGGAAAGCCCTAATAAAAAAACGCTATTTACTTTAGAAGAAAGAGTTAACTTAGCCTCAACACCAGTGGAACATTTACTGAATGTTGAAGTGATTGGCTTTGATAATCTTATGGCTGACTTTGCCCAGAAACACGGAGCAACAGTTATTGTTAGAGGTGTGAGAACAACTCATGATTTTGAATATGAAAGACAACTTGCAGAAATGAATCGAGCATTAAAACCAGATTTAGACACCATCTTTTTAATGCCTTCAATTGCAATGGGATTTATTTCATCTACCATCGTTAAAGACGTTGCTTACCATGGTGGTGATATATCCAATTTAGTCCCCTTGCATGTTAAAACAGAGTTATTGAAACGGTTAACATAATATCGATTTATTAATATGGTCAATTTTTATACTCCTCCGAAAAAAAAACTAGCCTCTCAAAAACTGACAGTTACAGTTACAAAATTAGATGCCTTTGGACAAGGGGTAGCAAATCATAAAGGTAAAACAATCTTTATTAAATCAGCCTTGCCGGACGAGACCGTCGATATTCAATTAACCGAAGATAAAAAAAATTACGCTAAAGCCAAAGTAATAAAGTACCATAATTACAGTCAATATCGGGTTAAACCACAATGTAAGTATTTTACCCAATGCGGTGGCTGTGAATTACAACATATTTCGCCAGATCTACAACAACAAGCAAAATATGAAGCACTAATTAAGCTAATACAAAAAGAAACTGGGGCTTTGTTGGAAGATAACACACCTAATATCATTGCTGATCAACCCTATCATTATCGTAGACGTGCTCGGTTATCAATTAATTTCTTCAAAGGTGAATTACTTATTGGTTTCAGACAATCCGAATCGAACAAAATTATAAATATTGACCACTGCCCAGTATTAGTTGAACAGCTAGATGATTTACTCATTCCATTACAATCTTGCTTAAGACAAATCAAACAGAAAAAAGCACTTGGTCATATTGAATTAATTGCAGTTGATAGTGGAATAATTATAGTGTTAAGGCATACTGAGCTATTGACTGAGCAAGATAGTCATTTATTAAAACAGTTTGCTGAAATTCATAACATATCACTCTATTTACATGGTGATAATCTGGTTCATGTTTTTGGCAATAAAGAACATTACTACCTTATCGATCAATTAAAACTAAGCTTTAGCCCACTCGATTTTATTCAGGTAAATAACCAGATTAATCAAAAGATGGTAAATAAAGCACTTGAATGGTTAGATATATCATCAAATGACAAAATACTTGACCTATTTTGCGGCATGGGCAACTTTTCATTACCTATAGCAAAATATTGCCAATCTATTACCGGTGTTGAAGGCGTAGAGGAATTAGTCGAAAAAGCTAAACTTAATGCCAACTTAAATCAAAATAAAATTCAGGCTAAAACCCAATTTTTTACCTGTAATTTAGAAGATAAACAACAATTTTCGATATGGAATCAAACAGTATTTGACAAAGTATTATTAGATCCTGCAAGAGCAGGCGCTTATAATGCTACAGCAGAAATTGTTAAATTATCACCATCAAAAATAGTTTATATTTCATGTAATCCTGCTACATTAGCTAGGGACTGCAAACTCTTTATTGAGGAAGGATACAATATTGCAAAGATTGCTATTTTGGATATGTTTCCACAAACTAAGCATATTGAATCAATGTTGATGTTAACCAGATCAGGGTAATAATTATGGTATCAATTAGAGGCGCCCATCAACAAAATGACGAGCATTATACTCTAACACAGTTTGATGTTGAACAATGGGCTAAACATGAACTTTTATTAACCAATTTTGAATCCTATCAAAAGTTTAAGGATATCTGGGATTTTTGTTTTGAACACAGTGCTGGTGCGCCTGAACAAACCTACTGCTTCCAAAATGCAATTGAGATGGTTGAGATTTTATCAACCTTGAACATGGACATTAACAGTTTATGTACAGCCCTTTTACTGCCATTCCTTGATACTAAAATTATCCGCCGAGAAGATCTGCCTGAAAATTTCGATCGCGACATTATTCACATCCTTTCCAGTGTTATCAAAATGAAGGATATCAGGCAACTACGAGCCATCCGTAATGGACATGCAACTACTGAGCAAATTGACAGTATTCGTCGTATGTTATTGGCTATGGTAAATGATTTCCGTAGTGTGGTAATAAAATTAGCAGAGCGTATTACTTATTTACGTAATCTAATGAATGCCCCAAAAGAAGATCAAGTCCTCGCAGCTAAAGAGTGCTTTAATATCTATGCTCCTCTAGCCAATCGATTAGGAATTGGGCAATTAAAATGGGAACTTGAAGATTTTTGTTTCCGTTATTTACATCCAGATCAATATCGTTTCATTGCTCATAAGTTACATGAAAAACGATTGGATCGTGAATCATACATTAATCAATTTGTTAAGAATTTACAGGATATGATGAATAAAGATCATATTCGTGCTGAAGTTTACGGTCGTCCAAAACATATCTATAGTATATGGCGAAAAATGGAACGCAAACATCTACAATTTGAAGAATTATATGATATTCGAGCTGTGCGTATAATTTGTGACCGAATTGAAGATTGCTACAATGCATTAGGGATTGTGCATAGCCATTATAAACATATTGCTAAAGAATTTGATGACTATGTGGCTAACCCCAAACCCAATGGTTATCAATCGATCCATACGGTTGTTTATGGTCCACAAGATAAAACTATTGAAATTCAAATCCGTACTGAACAAATGCACAATGATGCTGAATTAGGTGTAGCCGCACACTGGAAATATAAAGAAGGCAGCACGGATAAAATGACGGCTTACGATCAACGAATTTCTTGGTTGCGTAAGTTATTAACATGGCAACAAGAAATGTCCGAAAGTGGCGAAATTCAAGAAACCGTCCGTAGCCAAATTTTTGATGACCGGGTTTATGTATTTACGCCTAAAGGTGATGTAGTCGATTTACCAACTGGTTCAACCCCTTTAGATTTTGCATATCATATTCATAGTGATGTTGGACATCGTTGTATCGGCGCCAAAGTGGGTGGTCGTATAGTTCCGTTCACTTATATTTTGAAAACTGGCGATCAAGTTGAAATTATTACTCAGAAACAACCAAATCCAAGTCGTGACTGGTTAAATCCTAATACGGGATTTGTTAATAGCAGTCGCGCTCGAGCAAAAATACAAGCTTGGTTCAAAAAGCAAGATAGAGATAAAAATATTGCTGCCGGACAACAAATTTTAGAAAACGAGCTAGAGCCATTAAATATTAGCTTAAAAAGTGTCGAAAAAATTCTTATTAGTAAATACAATGCCCACTCTTTTGATGAGGTACTTGCTGGGATAGGTAGTGGTGATGTTAGGATTAATCAACTTGTTAACTTCATTAATGCCCAATTTAATAAACCGACAGCAGAAGAAGAAGATGAAGCTGTTCTAAAACAAATTACCCAAAAATCAACATCTCAAGCTAAAAATACAGGAAAATCGACCGCTATAAAAGGTGGTGAAATTATTATTGAAGGTGTCGACAATTTACTTTACACCATTGCTAATTGCTGTCGACCTATTCCTGGCGATCCGATTGTTGGCTTTGTAACACAAGGACGAGGTATTTCTATTCATCGAGCTGACTGTGAACAATTGCAAGAGTTAAAAAATCATGCTCCAGAGCGCATTACTAGCGCTATATGGAGTGGCAATCACAATTCAAGTTATACAATGGTTGTTAGAATCATAGCTAACGACAGGAGTGGTTTATTGCGAGATATCACCACTATATTGGCTAACGAGAAAGTAAATGTTTTAGGTGTCTCAAGCCGAATTGAAATGAAACAACAAATTGCGACTATTGATATGGATATGCAAATTTTTGATCAAGATTCACTTGAAAGAGTATTAAACAAAATTAAACAACTTCCAGATGTAATTGAGGCAAAACGGTTTCAAGGGTAGCTATTGATTAAGTTGCCACTAATTCTAGGTGGCAACTCATTTATTTTAATTGATTCGTTTTTTCTAGAATCTCAAATTGATAATCATATTGATTTTTTTCATCAGCTTTATGTTGTTCTGAGTGAATTTGTCGCCATGCTATTTGAGAATAATCTGGAAAATAAGTATCACCTTGTAATTGAGCATCAATATGAGTTAAGTAAAGACGGTTAACTAAAGGTAATACCTGACTATATATATTACCCCCACCTATAAAAAATGCCTCTTCAACCGACCGTTCATTGAGCAACGATATTGCTTCATCAACCGATTGAACCCAGCTAACATCAGAGTTTATTGAAGCTTTGTTATCAGCTTGACGACTAATGACAATGTTATGGCGATTTGGCAATGGTCTACCAATAGACTCAAACGTTTTTCGCCCCATAATAACTGGCTTATTTAATGTATTTTTTTTAAACCATGCTAAATCTGCTGGCATATGCCACGGCATTTGATTATTTAACCCAATAACTTGATTATCCGCCATGGCAACAATAATACTTAATATCATATTAGTTCCTTCACACATACCCTAAGGATTTTATACGCTCATTCACATTGTCAGGGAATATAGTCTGCTGCCAAAGTCTTTGACTTAAAGATAGTAATGATTCTTTTTGACCTGAAACAATCCAATTAGCTAACTCGGTCGCCACATCTGGATAAACAACTGGTTTCGGAGAAGGCAAGCTAACCCAATATTTAAGCTTCATGCTATTTAGATTTTCCATCACCGTTGCCATATCCAAAGATTGCAAACATTGAGCATTATAAACTTGTTCAAATTGACCTGCTACTGGCTTAGTTAGAATCTTCTTCCCTAAAGATAACGCTTCAGATATTAATGCAAATCCAGTATTTGAAATAATCCCAGAACAACTAAGCAAAGCTTGCGTAAAATTATCTCGGCTTAACGGTTGTAATAATAAATTCTTACGCTCTGTAACTTGTTTTACATCGGGATGGAAACAACAAAATTGATATTGTGGAAATTGAGTAACTAATTCTGCAATTTCATTTAAATCTTCAAAAGGTAAATACACAACAATTTTACCATCTTCAGTTGGTACAGTTTCAAATGAATCAATCATTGGTGGAATTAGTTTATGACCAAAGTGAAACCAATGTAAGCCAATTGGTTTTGTAACAGGTGCATAATATTTCATAATAACATTGGCTATCATGCCGTATTCTTTTGGCTTAAGGTAATGGCAGACAGATTGGTTACTAATCCCTAAACATTCTCGATTTTGATAATGTGCAGCCCATGCACTTACTGGCTCAAAATCACTAATAATGCAATCATATTTTGATAAATCGAGATCACGAACATCTTTAATTAACCTAAAGGCGCGAATTTTTTGGATAGTTTTTCGATAATTAATTTTTCCATTAAGTGTTGCAAAAGATAGACCGCTAAATGTTCGATAATTGCCAAAGGCCTGCATATCAAAATAATCTTTAGGATCACGACCACTGAAAATGTAATCAACATCAGCACCAGCCTTTTTTAAAGCTTTCGCTAAAGTTCTACTACGACTGATGTGGCCATTTCCTGTTCCTTGAACTCCGTAAAGAATTTTCATATCGTTTTTAATCAGAATATTATTTTTATGCAAATATGATACCAGAACCATTTATATTTGGCTTATTTATTTTATGATTATAACAAATAAATGAGTAAGTGATATTTATCATTAAACGTTTGAACAGCTTTAATTCCTTGGTATTAAAATCAAATTTTTATATCAAGAGTTAAAACTGTATAAATTTGCTGCTATTTTTAGTAAAATGGATTCGAGGAGATTAATTGTGTGATGAATAATGTCGCAAATCATTAACAAGAAGCAATTTTATATTTTAATTATATTGGCAATATTTTTGCTTTTTTCTTCTATTGGGCATTTTTCTCTAATTATATCTAAACCTTGTTCAGATCATCATTCACCAAATTTAATATCATCTCAGGTGAACGCAAATCTTAATTATGCAAATACAGATTTGCCGACTTCTAAATCAACAAAATCTTTTATTGGTAAATCGGTTAATCATTGTGCCACTTGCAGTACAATTATAACTAATTATATTGTTAATTTTGATTATCCGATTCATAGTGAACAATATCTACTTACTAAATTTATTCCTGAATATAAAGAATTTATTCCTGAGTTAAAGCCACCAAAATTTATCTAATTTACGCAGTTAAATATTAGTAATAAGTACTGGAAATCAATAACACAATCTCACTTTTTATAGTCTTGACGGTTGTATGCAGGTTATTGTTTAACGTAATAAATAATTATAGGAATACTATGAAACGCCGAAATTTTATAATGAATATTACCGCTGCTGTCGGTGGTTTAATTGCAACTAAAGCCATAGCCAAATTGGATAATTCACCAATGTCTGACATGGTTTGTGATGTTAAATCTGATAATTGTGATAAGGGGGACAACATGCACGATCATATGAATATGAATATGAATATGAACATGAATAACAACATGCCACAAAAACTGTTATCGACTACAGCGCTACCACACGGTAAAAACTTACCCGAGTTAACTAATTTAAAAAATACCAGCACCCAAGCTGGCGTATTTGAAGCAACGCTACATTTAAAACCGGTTAAAATAGCCTTAACACCGGAAATTACCACCGAATTTTGGGCATATAATGGCATGATTCCTGGTCCGAAAATCGAAGTATTTGAAGGCGATCATGTTAAAATAACCGTTAAAAATGATCTCTCACAGCCAACAACCGTTCATTGGCATGGTTTGCTGATTCCTTCAGATCAAGACGGCAACCCGCAAGATGCTATTCCGGCAGGTGGCAGCAGAGTTTATGAATTTACCATACCGGAAGGCACAGCCGGAACCTATTGGTATCACCCACATGGACATAATACCGTTGCAGAACAAGTCTTTCGTGGTTTAGCCGGTACCTTTATTGTGCGCAGTAAAAATGATCCGCTTGCTTCGCTACCGGAGCAACATTGGTTCTTTTCTGACTTAAAATTAACTGAAAACGGCGAAATCGCCGAAAATTCCATGACCGACTGGATGAATGGGCGGGAAGGACAATTTGTGTTAATCAATGGCGCTTACCAACCCAATATAAAAGTAGAAGGAGCAACCAGAGTCAGAATCTGGAATGCGTGTTCTGGCCGATATTTAAATCTATCAATACCGGATTGTGATGTCTTTTTAGTTGCTACCGACGGCGGTTTCATTGCCGAGCCGCATCAACTCAATAAACCGTTATTACTTACTCCGGCAGAACGGGCTGAAGTGGTTATCGTTCCGAAAAAAACCGCCAGTCTTTATCTGCAAAACATCGGCTACGATCGTGGCAAAATGGGAAATGTACCGCCGGAACCAAACATCATTCTTTCACAGCTCCAGTTAACTCAAACGGCCAGTACAGTTCTACCAACGCATCTAAAACAAGTACCCACTTTAGGCGAAGCCGTCGCCAAAAAATCACTTGAATATACTGAAGTAATGGATAAAAGTGAGCCTCGAGGTGGTATGCTATTTTTAATTAATGGCAAACGGCATGATATGTCACGAATCGACTTGGAAAGTAAACTTCACGATGTTGAAGAGTGGACAATTGTTAATAACTCACATATGGATCACAATTTCCATATACATGGAGCGCAATTTATTGTGCAATCTCGTGAATTAAATGGCACTAAAACTACACCCGAGTTTGTTGCTTTGAAAGATACCACTAACTTACGCCCGCACGAAACGCTTGTTATTAAAATTCAGCAAAATATGCCGGGACTACGTATGTATCACTGTCATATTGTAGAGCATGAAACGCTGGGTATGATGGGGCAATTAATGGTTAAAGAATAATGAAATAAATTACCCACTTTCAAAAAAAGATCGTGGGTATTTTTTAATAAATAAAATAATAAAATTTAATACATTTACTAATAAATAATAATAGTTTTTCATTTTGGCAAAAAATGCTAAGATATTATAGTTATGACCTTGATTAACTACTGGCAACAAATTAGTAAACGCCTCATCATCAAAACAGCCCTATCGCACTTATTATTAGGTGTAATCGCTGCTGGGTTCGGTTTATATGAGGAAAATGCATTACCAGTTCAATCATCTTCTACACAGGTTGGTATTATTGCTATAACAGCAATAGTACAAGATCACCAAGCACCAATAAGAACAAAATCTCAAACTTCATCTTTGTTAAAAGAAGAGCATTACGATAAGCAAATTATCTCACTCAATTATGATGAAGTTACTCCAAATACCGTTATTCGATTATCACCATATAATGGAATAAGAGCGGGTCCTCAAGCTACTGCTTAACGTGTTTTTATATAATTACATTAATTTATTAAATAAGGTTTATTCCTTATTAGTCCCATTATAAAAAAAGAATAAGAGAACAGTTATGTTATTAAAATTATTAACAAAAGTATTCGGTAGCCGTAATGAACGCGTTTTAAGATCTATGCGTAAACGTGTTGAAAATATTAATGCTCTTGAACCATCTATGGAAGCGCTAACCGATGATGAACTTAAAGCAAAAACCAATGAATTTAAGCAGAAGATTGCAAATGGTACTAAGTTAGATGACATATTAGAAGAAGCTTTTGCAGTAGTTCGTGAAGCAAGTAAGCGTGTATTTGGTATGCGTCATTTTGATGTCCAACTCATTGGGGGCATGGTACTTAATGAGCGCTGTATTGCCGAGATGCGTACTGGTGAAGGTAAAACATTAACAGCTACATTACCTGCCTATTTAAATGCATTAACCGGTAAAGGTGTACATGTTGTAACTGTTAATGATTATTTAGCTCAGCGTGATGCAGAAAATAACCGCCCTCTATTTGAATTTTTGGGCTTAACAGTCGGTATCAATTTACCTAACATGCCTCCAGAAATAAAACGTGATGCTTATAATGCTGATATCACTTATGGTACGAATAATGAATATGGATTCGATTATCTACGCGATAATATGGTGTTTAACAAAGAATCACGTGTCCAACGACCGTTACACTATGCTTTAGTCGATGAGGTTGACTCAATTTTAATAGATGAAGCAAGAACTCCATTAATTATCTCAGGTCAGGCTGAAGATAGTTCAGATAAATATATCAGTATTGATAAAATCATCCCTCATCTTATTAAACAAGAAAAAGAAGATTCAGAGCAATTTCAAGGAGATGGCGATTTCTCAATTGATGAAAAATCACGCCAAGTAAATCTTACTGAACGAGGTTTAATTAAAGTTGAAGAACTATTAATAAAACAAGGAATTATGAAAGGTGATGAATCACTTTATGCACCAAGTAATATTGTGTTGATGCACCATGTCAATGCAGCTCTTCGAGCTCATCATTTATTCCACCGTGACGTAGATTATATTGTTAGGGATAATGAAATCATTATAGTTGATGAACATACAGGCCGTACAATGGATGGTCGCCGTTGGTCGGATGGTTTACATCAAGCAGTAGAAGCTAAAGAACATGTAAAAATTCAAAATGAAAATCAAACGTTAGCTTCTATTACCTTCCAGAATTATTTCCGCTTATACGAAAAATTAGCTGGTATGACCGGTACAGCTGATACTGAAGCCTTTGAATTTAACCAAATCTATGGCTTAGATACCATTGTTATTCCAACCAACCGTCCAATGGTTAGGAAAGATTTACCTGATCTTGTCTATATGACAGAAAAAGAGAAAATTAATGCAATCGTTGCTGATGTGCAAGATTGTGTCAAACGAGGACAGCCAGTCTTAGTAGGTACTGCTTCAATTGAGAAATCCGAACTTGTCTCTCATGCATTTAAAAAAGCAGGGATTAAACATAATGTACTTAATGCTAAATTCCATGCTCAAGAAGCTGAAATTATTGCTGATGCAGGTAGTAAAGGCGCTGTAACTATTGCAACAAATATGGCAGGTCGTGGTACCGATATTATGCTTGGTGGTAATTGGCAAAGTGAAGTTGCAAAATTAGAAAATCCAACTGATGACGATATCCAGAAAGCTAAACAAGCATGGCAAATTAAACATGAAGAAGTCATTCAACTTGGTGGGCTTTATATTTTAGGTACTGAACGTCATGAATCTCGTCGTATTGATAACCAATTACGTGGACGTGCTGGCCGTCAAGGTGATCCAGGTGTTTCACGTTTTTACTTATCATTAGAAGATCCACTTATGCGTATTTTTGCATCAGAGCGTGTTGGTAACATGATGCGTAAATTGGGTATGAAAGAAGGTGAAGCAATCGAACATCCATGGATCACTAAAGCTATTGCTAATGCTCAGAAAAAAGTTGAAAGCCGCAATTTCGATATTCGTAAACAATTACTTGAATATGATGATGTTGCAAATGATCAACGTAAAGCTATATATAGCCAACGTAATGATTTATTAGATAACGTAGATATAAAAGAAACTATTGATTCTATACATGGAGATGTATTTACCACTGTTATTGATCAATATATTCCACCACAATCTATTGAAGAAATGTGGGATATTCCTGGACTTGAAGCAGCATTAAAAAGTGACTTTGATTTAGATTTACCAATTGCAAAATGGCTTGATGAAGAACAAAATCTTCATGAAGAAACTTTACGTGAACGTATTATACAACTTGCACAAAATAAATATCTTGAAAAAGAAAATATTGCGGGTTCTGAAGCCTTCAGACAGTTTGAAAAAAGTGTTATGTTGCAAACACTTGATACATTGTGGAAAGAACATTTAGCAGCAATGGACTACTTACGCCAAGGTATTCATTTACGAGGCTATGCACAGAAAGATCCTAAACAAGAATATAAACGAGAATCTTTCAACATGTTTGCAAGCATGTTAGATACATTGAAATATGACGTAATTGGTATATTAAGCCGAGTACAAATTCGTTCACAAGAGGAAGTTGAAGAAGCTGAACGCCAACGCCAAGCTGAAGTCGAAAAATTAATGGCTAAGCAGCAAGCTAATCATGAATCAATCGGTGGCATGGGCAATGATGAACAATCAGCAAACTCACAACAACCTGTTGTTCGTGCTCAGGCAAAAGTTGGCCGTAACGATCCTTGTCCTTGTGGATCAGGCAAAAAATATAAACATTGTCATGGTGCTGTTAATTAAATCAAAAATTTAGTATGATAAATAATCATTGATGTTTAAATAACCAATTAAGGTAAAAACAAATGGGAAAGCAGTTGCTTTCCCAAACTTTAATCACATACAAATTGGATCATGAGAAAACATACTGAAATTGCTGTAGGTATCATTCGTTCGCAAGATTGCCAAATATTTATCACCCAACGCGGTGAAGACTCTCATCTTGCTGGTTTTTGGGAATTTCCTGGGGGAAAAATCGAAGCCGGCGAAACACCTTATCAAACTTTAGAGCGTGAAATAGCAGAAGAAGTTGATATTCATATTCATCAATCACAATTTTTAAAAACTTTTGAACATAGTTATGATGATCGTGATATCACTATTCATGCTTACCTAGTAGAAGAGTGGGATGGTGTTCCTTTTGCAAAAGAAGGACAACCAAGCCGTTGGATAGATCAGGAAGATCTAAATGCAGATGAATTTCCAGATGCTAACAGACCGATTATCGAAATGCTTAAGAACCTAGACAAACAGATCTAAGTTATTTCCTTATTTAATTTTAATTAGACTCTATAAAAACAATGAAAGAATATAAAGTTGTCATTTATCAAGAAGGGGCTTTGTCTTCATTAGTTTTCGGTACAGCTAATTCAAATGCTGACAAATTTTCCGCTTTTTTAAATAATATTGCCCAAGAAGGCTGGCGCGTAATTACAATGCAAAAAGATATCCGTCGCTTATTTTTATTCTGGCAACGTGAAGCCTATCTAATTGTGATGGAGCGAGATAGAGGACAGGTGAAATAAAAACACGTTTTCTATTTTAGAATTAATAATCACTTCGTAAATAGCTATTTAATGATTTTATAAAATCATTAAAATAATTTAACTAGAAGATTTATTGTGTATTCTTTGTTCAGCCAACGCAAGAAAGATAATCCCAACAATAATAGATAAAGCACCTAATAATCGTGAAATGGTAATTTGTTCGTTAAAAGCAATGACCGACACTATCATTACTGTTACCACTTGTAGGTGAGAAGCAGCAAAAGCTGGACCAACTGGTGCTTTTTGCAATAATACCATCCATGTTATAAATGCACCTGCATACCCAATCATAACTAAATATGCCCAACCATGACTAAAAACTCTTAACAACCAAGCAATATCTGGTTCAAATGGCAACGCTGAAATAGCAGTAAGTTTAAAGCTG
This sequence comes from Gilliamella sp. B3023, assembly GCF_026536845.1. Lineage (NCBI taxonomy): Bacteria > Pseudomonadati > Pseudomonadota > Gammaproteobacteria > Orbales > Orbaceae > Gilliamella > Gilliamella sp. B3023. The sequence goes on along the minus strand of NZ_JAFNNH010000003.1, from coordinate 59,563 downwards.
GTTTGCCCAAAAGTATCAAAAAAAAGTAGTAAAATAAAACCAATAATATAGAACTTTTTCATTAAGTTAATCCTACTAGTACTACGCCAAGAGTTATAAAAAAAATACCAATTAAACGAAATGGCGTTAAATGTTCTTTAAATAAAACACGCCCAGCAATCATTACTGTAATAATATTAAAAGAGCCTAATAGTATGCTTTTAGACAAAGAAACTTCACTCAAAAAAGCCAACCAAAATACAAAACCGATGAAGTAAGCTCCAAAACCTAACCATAACCACATGTTACCAAATAACTTCTGCCAATAATTTAAACCCTTCTCATCATTAGAAGTAATCGCAGCATATTTGAATGCAATCTGCCCTACCGTGTCACAAGCAATATTAATTAACCATAAAAAAAAGATTAAGGTTGACATGAGTGACAAATTCCATGAATTTCAAGCACACTATGCTTTATTAAGAATTGACTTTGGCTAGCAAGTTGTTTAAGTTGCGACTCGATATTCTCAGAATGTTTTTCGATAATTTGCTGACAATTATCACAAATAAATAAGATTGATATATGCTGAGGATCCTGAAAATGAGGGCAAATGATATAGCAATTGGTTGACTCAACTTTATGAATAAAACCTTGCTCAAGTAGAAACTCAAGAGCTCGATAAATCGTTGGCGGTTTTGCTTGTGGCTCACTAACTTTTAAGAGATCTAAAAGATCATATGCGCTCATAGCTTTATTCGCTTTAAGCATGATATCTAAAACGGTTTTACGCTGAGTTGTCAGCTTAATGCCACGTTTTTTGCATAAAGTTTCAATTTTCTCAATCAGCATATTATGCATTCAGTTAAGTTCCCTTCACTTTATTTGTTACTTTTTCAATGCCGCTTTTTTTCTTCTAATTTCTTTTGGGTCATTGATTAAAGCTCGATATATTTCTATACGATCGCCGTCTTTTACTTGTTCATTCAGTTCACAACGTTTTCCATAAATTCCAACAAGATGTTCATCTAATCGAATTTTACATATTGATAAGATATTGGATTTTGTAATGGCTTGCAAGACATTAGTTTGCTCATCAACTGCGCAATCAATAATCGTAGGTTGATTAGGTAGCGCATAGACAACTTGAATATTTATCATATTAATATATCTGCCTTGCTCTTTGAGAAAATGCATTAACCATGTTGGTCATCACCTCCTTAAATATTGGCGTAAAAACAGCACTCATTAATTTATTATTAAACTCAAAGTTTAAATTTAAGCTGATTTTACTTTTTTGCTCATCAATTTTAGTAAATTCCCATCGCCCCTTTAAATGTTTAAATGGACCATCTATCAATGCCATATCAATTGAATTAGGCTCATTAATCTGATTTATGGTGGTAAAAGATTTTTTAAATCCCAATTTTTCAACCTCAATAAATGCAGTTAAAAGGTTATCTTGTTTGCTAATAATCCCAGTTGCGATACAATCAGGAACAAACTCAGGGTATCTAGCTATATCATTTACCAACGCAAACATTTGTTGGATTGAATAAGGCTCGATCACTTCATGAAAAACATGTGCCATAATATTAAAAAATTAAAAGTTAAAATTAGTGGCATATAGTATCATGTAACTCTATAATAACGCACATTATGACTAAGAAAAAATCACATAAGCCCGGTTCGGCTACCATTGCATTAAATAAACGTGCGCGTCATGAGTACTTTATTGAAGAGGAAATTGAAGCAGGTTTATCCCTACAAGGTTGGGAAGTTAAATCACTGCGAGCTGGCAAAGCTAATATCAGTGACAGTTATGTGTTGCTTAAAAATGGCGAAGCATGGCTATTTGGTGCAACTATAACTCCATTGAGTGTTGCTTCTACACACGTAGTGTGTGACCCTATACGCACACGAAAATTACTACTAAATGAACGAGAATTGAACTCGCTTTTTGGACAAATAAATCGTCAAGGTTACACTGTTGTTGCACTTTCATTGTATTGGAAAAATGCATGGGCAAAAGTAAAAATTGGCGTTGCAAAAGGTAAAAAAGAATACGACAAACGTACTGATATTAAAGAACGCCAATGGCAAGTTGACAAAGCACGCATAATGAAAAATGCGAATCGCTAATCATAACGTTTAAATTAACGATGGCGTATAATTTGTGGCTCAATAAAAAATTCTAGATGTTTTAATTCTTTAAAATTTAGCAAATCATCAACCACATCTACACAAGTTAGCGCCATATTTTCGATATCTTGTACAATAGCATCTATCGGATAATACGAATAGCCAAGATAGTTATTGTAATCATAAGAACACAAATACACCTGCTCTGGATCAATTCTAGCTGTAACCAAATAACCTAAGACCTCTTCCAATAAATTACCTGATGGTGTAAAAATAGCTTTTGGCATTCGGCCTAATCTTTCATGAACACCTTTAAGTAATTCAAAACCTTTATTAGGAGAATAATCATCACTCACAATCCATTCTGGTTTTACAGTTAATCCCACACTTTCTAAGCCACGCCTAAAACCCTCAAGTCTTGCACATATCGAAGTTAACTGAATATCACAACCAATAAAATAAAATTCGTCTAAATTCTTTGCATAAGGCTTAATTAAATCACTTACAGACTGTAATGATTCACTTGTAATAAAGGGTAACACGGTATCTTTGAGATAACGGTCAAAAAGTAGTACCGGTGTATTTTGATTAATATCTACATACAATTTATCACTGTCTAATGAGGTTACAACAATCATCGCATCAACTTTTCGCTCTACTAAGTTTTGAGCTACTTTGATTTCAACCTCTTTATTATAGTGACTACAAGTAATTAATAATTGGATATTTTTTTGCCGAAAAGATGATTCAAGATGATGCAAAAACATAGAAAAAAATGAATTTGACATATCGGGGACAATAACACCAATCGTATTGGTGCTGTTAGCTTTCACCAAATATTGACGAATATGGGGTTGATCGCTATATTTCTCCGCGATCGATAAGACTCTTTGCCGAGTTTGTGGAGAAATACGATATTTTTTATCTCGTTTGTTAAATATATGACTGACGGTCGTTGCCGACACGCCAGCCAAACGAGCAATATCATTAATTTTTAGTTTATTACTCGCCATAGATCACCTTAATACTAACGTGGAGTACGTTGTTGTTTATTCGGGAACACTGGATTGTGGTTCACCGATGGACTTTGATACCAATAAGCAACACTCGCAATATCATCACAACGTTCATATAGTCTTATATCATCATTACCGATTTGTTGAAACGCTAATTTGATATTTTTGTGAAATGCAATTGGATCTGGAAGATGCCAACGATATAAACCATGTGAAGGCAAACCATCATCACCAAAACCATGTACTGGATTAGAATCTCCAGTTTGGAAAAAGTCACGTGTTGCATCCCGGTTTGTTTGATATGGATATCCCATAAACATTGTTTGGAAACATTTCGCTTTTGGACGACCTTGGCTATCACGGTTATGGAATGCCCAAGCTCCACCAAAGTAATCTTCTGAACCAGTTGAATGTTGTGTTGGATAATCGCTATCATCATCAAGATAGAATTTAAACTCCCCTTCTCCCCACCAATAACGCTCTAAAGCTGTAAGAGCTAAGTAAGTACCTACATAATAACCATAACCTTGAACGTTATCTAATATGACATAATCTTGTGCATGATTAGTCACACGTTGACGACGCCATTGAGCATGAAAGTAAAGTGGATTTTCAAATGGTTTTGGCATCAACGCATAATTAATAGCAAAGAAGAAATGTTGCAAATCAGCTTCATGTTCATTATGAATTTCAACTCTAGCTTTTTTATTAAATGGCATTCTAAAATAACTATTAAAACCACCTGTTGGATTAACCACTATTGGCATAGAATTAATATCACATCTCGCACCAAAACCATTACAGAAAAAGTCACCAATAGGACTTTCCACTGAAGGAACAGTTTCATCATCCCAATAAATTCGAATCACAACATCACGTAATACAAAGCTTCCACGATGTGTTTTATCAGTTAAAGTAAACCACATATGACGAATTTCCCCTGGGCCGGTAATTTCAGCAATAGTCACTTTTTCACCAGCAGGAATGGATATAAAACCTTGTCCTTTCCTACATGGACCTAAGGCACTAGCTTTCATACACGATTTACCCTTTTCACCAGTCAAATTTTCAGGTGAAATAGTTCTTGTTTGTTCGAAGTGAAACTGTGTTACTGAATCAAATATATTCATTTTGCGTCCTTAATAAGTTTTAACAAATATTATTAATTAAAATATAAATCTTGTTTGCTTAATTACTTTCATTTTCAATTTTGTCTGACTTTCTATCACGACTTAAGAAGGCCATAGCAAATATCATGAAGCCTAAAACAACTAAGCCTAAATAATTAAACGTAGTCGCAGCACCTTCAGTGTCATAAAAATTACCGACAAAGGTAGAAAATAATATTACGCCTACTGAACCGGCTACTTGATAACCGATCAAAAACACTGTAGCTGACAAGCGTGCATTGAAATTGTTATCAATATATTTAAATACTGAGACTAAAATAGTTGAGATCTCTAAACAGTGCATAAGTTTGATTACGGAAATAATTGCAATACTTTCCACATGGCCAGTTAAAAATATTCGAGTTGCAGATATGAATGCAGCAAAGATTAATGCATTTTTTGCACCAACTTTGTTAACCACGAATGGCACACAAAACATAACAGCTGCTTCTAAAAAGACTTGAAATGAATTTAAAATACCATATAAACGATAACCATCATTTACATCGGTAAATTGCTGAGTAAAAAAGACAGGAAATAATTGTTGGTCATAAATGTTGTACAAGCTATAAGTACCAAGTACATAAACAACAAATATCCAAAACTTTTTCAGTCCAAAGACTGAAACAATTTCATTAAAACTTAGTTTATCTTTCTTCTGAAATACTGCTGCCGATGATTTACTTAAATCTGGTTTGAAATTCAGATTGAGTATCATAAAACAGATACCGACCACTGAAGCAGCCCAAAAGTTAAGATGAGGATTGATACTAATTAAAATACCAGCGATAAAGGTACCCACTGCGTAAGCAATACAGCCCCAAGTCCGGCATTGTCCAAATTCAAAATCGAAAGCACGGCTGATTTTTTCACAGTAAGAATCGATCAAGCCCATACCGGCAACCCAACCAAAACCTAAGAAGAAACTGCCAAAGATAACACCAACATAAAAATTATGTCTTAAAAGTGGCTCGTAAACATAGATTAATGCAGGTGCAGCACATGTTATGATGACACTTTGAAACCAAATTAGATGTTTTTTTAAGACTAATTTATCTTGATAAACACCATAAATAATCATGATAATTAACGAAATAAAATAGTTAAAAGAATAGATAATACCCGTCTGTTTTGCTGTTAAACCAATCTCTTTACTAAGCCATATTGCATAAAAAGAAAAAACAAAACTACCCGCCGCGTAATACATAATGCTATAAAACGAAGCAAACCAATAAGTTGGTTTTTTATAAAATGCACTTGTCATAATTTATCCTATAAAGAGTTAAGCACTGTTTTGAGTATGAATAGCTAAAAATTTAGCTTTAACGGCTTTATTAGATAAATGTGATCTACATCAAAATTATTTTAATAGGTAATGATGATGTTCAATAAGAAATGACATTAAAGATTAAAAACAAATAAAAAACAGAAAAATATTATCCCTACCACAATCAAACAAACAATTCCTTATCTGAATGAATTTTTTCACTACTATCAATATGCCGTTTGAATGAAATAGAAGTTACTTATTCACTTATTACCTTAATTAAAAGTTTCAATATTAAATTAAGATAACTAAATGAATATATTATTAAATAATTTATAAAAAGAGGTTTTTTTATGCCTAAAAAAAATAGTCGTATTCGATTCCATATAGCCATACTGATGTTATTTGCTATTGTAATTAATTATTTGGATAGAACAGTAATGTCCGCTGCTGCTCCAATTATTGCTACTGATTTAAATATTTCTCCTGAAGCAATGGGCTGGATAATGTCAGCGTTTTTCTTAAGTTATGCTCTTTGTCAAATTCCTGCTGGCTTTATTGCTGATCGTTTTGGTCAAAGGAAAACACTCGCAGGTTCAGTGACTTGGTGGTCGTTAGCAACGGGTGCAACAGCACTAGCAACCTCCCCTATCGGTTTCATCTTTGCTCGTGTATTTATGGGAATTGGTGAAGCTGCTGCATATCCTTGTAACGGAGGCATTACCGCGAAATGGTTTCCCGATAGAGAACGAGGTCGTGTAACAGCTTTATTTGATAGTGGCTCTCGATTTGGTACAGCATTTACTATGCCACTTGTGGTTTGGATTATAGCTTCATTAGGATGGCATGCAGCATTTTTCATTTGTGGTGCATTAGGTCTTGTTTGGGTTATTTGGTGGTTATGTGTTTATCAAGATCCTGAACAACATCCTAGTATAAGTCCTACAGAATTGAAATATATCCGTGACGGCCAAATAAAAAAAGAAGGAATCGATAAAGTACAACCAATGAAATGGTATCAATTACTAAAATACCGTAATGTGATAGCGATGTGTATAGGCTTTTTCATGCTTAACTATGCTGTTTATTTTTTCATTACTTGGTTTCCAACTTATTTAATGAAAGAACGCGGTTTAAGTTTAACCGAAATGGGATTTTTAGCTATGCTACCACCATTATGCGGCATAATTGGTCAATGGATTGGTGGATGGTTAACTGATTTCATCTACATCAAAACCAATAATATTAATCTAGCTAGAAAAATAAATTTAGTCGGTGGAATGTTAATTGCGACTTCCATTTCGCTTGCTGGGTTAGTTGATTCAATTACTGTAATGATGATGCTACTTTGTATTTCATATATTGGGCTTGCTTTTTCTGGCTCAGCCATTTGGTGTCTTCCTGGCGATATTGCTCCACGAAATATGACGTCTGTCTTAGGCGGCATCCAAAATACTGTCTCAAATTGTGGTGGTATTTTAGGTCCAATCGTAACGGGATATATTATTGGTGCAACAGGTTCATTTATGTATGCCCTAGTCGTTTCTGGTTGTGCTTGTGCTATTGGTGCACTTGTATACTTACTTGTATTAAAAGATATCAAACCTATTACAGCGAATCCATCTATTTAATAACTATAAATTTCGTTAGAAAATTCTATCAAAAACTTTGATAGAATTTTCAACAAGTTAGTTTGTTATAATTAAATTACTGAGAAACGTAAGATGAGTAGAAGTCAAACATTAAGACAAAATACTATTAATCAATTTATTGATTGCATCAACAATAATATATTATCTTTTCCTTTACCTTCTATTTCAATTCTAGCAGAAGCTTTCAATGTTAGTCGAACAACCATTCGCGCAGTATTAAACTATTTATGTCAAATAGGCATTTTACTGTTTGATAATAATCAATACCATTTAGCACGTGAACCAACGCAAAAGGATAAAATTGCCTGTATTTTCGAAAAAAGATCTATACAAGATAAAAAAGTTGAAACTTATTTTTACCACTTAATTAATAGCAAAAAATTATTACCAGGTGATCATTTTAATGAAATTCAACTCGCAAAAGAAATTAACGTTAGTCCCATTGTGGTTCGTGAGTTTCTACTACGTTTTTTACATTATGGACTTATTGATAATGTTAAAAAAGGAGAATGGGAGTTAGCTACATTCGATAAAAACTATGCCGAAAAACTATATGAATTTAGAAGTGTTTTAGAAATTTTTGCACTAAAAGCATTTATGGCCCAATCTGACAATCATATTAATTGGATAAAAGCACGAGAGTTACTACAACGGCACAAAATTCTTCAACAAAATATACAAGATGAATATAAACTTTTTTCAACACTTGACCGTGATTTCCATGAACTCATTTTATCGTGTAAAGAAAATCGTTTTTTTTTACAATCATTTGATTTAATTTCCGTTATATTTCATTTCCATTACCAGTGGGACAGTAGTGATCTTAAAGAAAGAAACAGTATTGCTGTATCAGAACATATTGCAATATTAACTGCAATTCTACAAAAAAACGAACCACTCGCCATTGCAGCGTTGTGTCGTCATTTAAATACAGCTAAAAGGTCAATGCAAGAGTCAATTGGACGCGCATTAGAAATAAAAAACAGATAAAAAACAAAAAAATTATATATTCAACACGAAACTACAAAAAAAAAACATACTACTTTTTATCTTCTTCTATAGTTCTCTTTACTTACTACCAATAATTAAAGAGAACAATCATATGACAAAACAATTAAATAGATCCAACTTTCCTGGTCCAATTTACCCTGAAAAAATACTTCAATTTGGTGAAGGAAATTTTTTAAGAGCATTTATAGATTGGATTATTGATAATCTAAATGAAAAAACAAATTTCAATAGTGGTGTTACTATTGTTAGACCTATTGATACACATCAACCATCTATCAATGAACAAGATGGGCTTTACACGACTATTATTCGGGGGCTGAATGAACAAGGTTGCACAATTGCTACACCGCGAATTATTTATTCGGTTAATCGAGAAATACTAATATATCAAGACTATCAATCCTATTTAGCTTGTGCTGAAAATCCTGAGTTGGAATTTATTTTTTCAAATACTACTGAAGCAGGTATTGCATTTAGTGATAAAGATAAAGCTACAGATCTACCTCCAGCAACTTTTCCTGCAAAATTAACCTGTTTTTTACACCATCGTTTTAAATTTTTTAAAGGCCAAAAAGATAAAGGCTTGATTATCATTCCATGTGAACTTATTGATTATAATGGAGAAAAACTAAAAGAATTGGTTCTGGAATATGCTAAATTATGGCAATTAGATCATGATTTTACAATATGGATCAATGAGTGTAATACCTTTTGCTCAACTTTAGTTGACCGTATTGTGACAGGCTATCCAAAAGATGAAGCAATACAACTTGAACAACAACTTGGTTATCAAGATCGTTTTTTAGATACAGCTGAGTATTTTTATCTGTTTGTTATTCAAGGTCCACAATGGTTAAAACAGAAATTAAAATTAGATCAAGTCGACCTAAATATTTTAGTTGTTGATGATATTAAACCTTATAAAGAAAGAAAAGTAGGTATTTTAAATGGTGCTCATACTGCGATGGTGCCTGTTGCTTACCTTGCTGGGTTGAAAACCGTTGGCGAAAGCATGGATGATCCGCAGATTGAAACATTCGTTAAAAATTTAATTAATCAAGAGGTGATTCCAACTTTATCTTTAGACAAAGAACAATTAGTACAATTTGCCGATGAGGTTTTAAAACGCTTTAGAAATCCATTCATTAAACACGAGTTAATGTCAATTTCATTAAATTCATTAACAAAATTTAAAACTCGACTACTGCCACAATTACTAACATATAGTCAACGATTTAACAAACCACCAAAGTATATTTCGTTTTCCTTAGCTGCTCTTATTGCTTTTTATCGTGGCCAATACCAAGGTCAAGCTATTTCATTAACTGATGATGCTCATTTACTAGAGAAGTTTAAAGAGTGGCAACCACTTTATCAAAACGACGTAAAAACACTCGTCTCTAACGTATTAAAAATGACTGATCATTGGGGACAAGATCTCAATAATGTTACCGGATTAACTGATTTAGTGACTAAAAATCTGGAAAACATTTTAGCTCAAGATATTAAAAATTATATTCCAAACAACTAAACAGCAGGAGTCAAACATATGACTAAAATGAAATATATTGTTATTCCAGAACCAGGAAAAGTTGAAGTCAAAGAAATGGAAAAACCAACCTTACAAAAAGGTGAAGCAATCCTAAAAGTATTATATGGTGGTATTTGCGGTTCTGACATGGGAACGTATAAAGGAACTTTTCTTTATGCAAGCTATCCACGAATCCCTGGTCATGAATTTTCAGCCGAAGTGGTTGAAATAGATGAAAATGATTACGGTATCAAAAAAGGAATGATTGTTACCGCCAATCCTTATTTTAACTGTGGTAAATGTTATTCTTGTCGACGCGGTTTTGTTAACTGCTGTACTGGCAATCAAACTCTTGGCGCACAACGTGATGGTATTTTCAGAGAATATTATAGTATGCCAATTGAACGTATTTATGATGGTAAAGGATTAGATGCATTAACGCTATCAATGATTGAACCATTTTGTATTAGCTATCATTCAATTCAACGAACGTCAGTAAAAAAAGGCGATAAAGTATTAGTCGTTGGTGCCGGACCTATTGGTTTATTTGCTGTCATGGCTGCAGTATTAAAAGAGGCTGACGTATATGTAAGTGACGTCATGCAATCAAGATTAGATAAAGCATTATCATTAGGTGCAAAAGGTGTTATCAGAACAGATAAAGAGAATTTTGAAGAAAGAGTAAAAGAGATTACCCAAGGTGATGGTTTTGATGTTTGTATCGAATGCGTTGGATTACCACAAACTTTCCAAAATTGTATTGATGCAGCAGCTTACCGTGGTCGTGTAGGTCTAGTTGGAGTAAGTAAACAAAAATTAGATTTTGCTTTTACACAAATTCAAACTAAAGAGTTAGATATTTTTGGTTCACGTAATGCACTAAAAAAAGACTTTATCGAATTGATTGATTTAGTTAGTTCTGGAAAATGTGATGTTAAAAAAATCATTACCGACATATACGAATTGAATAATGCCGAAAATGCTTTTAAAGAAATGCGAGATGATCCAAGTAATCGACTTAAATCAGTAATAAAGATAGGTTAACTAAATAATTATCTCTCAATTATTCCGCTACTAACAAGTAGCGGAAAGTGTATTTTTAGGAAAGAGTTCATGAAAAAAATAATTAAAATCAATGGTAACGATAATGTTATTATTGCATTAGAAACATTATACCCAGGCGATAAAATAAATAGTGAGCTATTAAAAGATAATCAACAAATTACTGTTTTACAAGAAATTCCTTCAGGTCATAAAATAGCGATTAAACCGATTTTACAAGGTGAAAACATCATTAAATATGGTTTTCCCATTGGTCATGCATCGCAAGCTATTCAAGTTGGTGAACACGTACATACTCATAATGTTAAAACCAATCTTGGTGAGCTTGATGAGTATCAATATGAACCTGTTGCTAGTCATATTTCATCATCACTACCGGATAGAGATGTGAATCTTTATCGCCGAAAAAATGGTGATGTTGGTATTCGTAATGAACTTTGGATTATCCCAACCGTTAGTTGCGTTAATGGTATCGCGGAACAAATTCGTAAACGATTTTTATCAGAAATAGCGAAAGACATTGAGTTAGATCACGCTTTTTTTGATGGTGTCCATCTACTTTCACATCCCTATGGTTGTTCGCAATTAGGAGCAGATCATCAAACAACTAAAACTATATTACAAGATATGGTCAAACATCCTAATGCTGGTGGAGTATTAGTTATTGGTTTAGGATGTGAAAATAATCAACTCTCAGCATTTAAAGAAAGCCTTGGTGAATATGATCATGAGCGAGTCCGTTTTATGATTTCACAAGAAGTGGAAGATGAGATTCAACAAGGTGTGAAGTATTTACTCGAAATATATCAAGTAATGAAATTAGATCGTCGCCAAACAGGTAAGCTTAGTGAACTTAAATTTGGACTTGAGTGTGGGGGATCCGATGGATTATCTGGCATCACAGCAAACCCATTATTAGGCAAGTTTTCTGATTATGTAATTGCCAATGGCGGAACTAGCGTTTTAACCGAAGTTCCCGAAATGTTTGGAGCAGAAACAATCCTAATGTCTCATTGTATTAATTCACAAATTTTTGAAAAAACAGTAAATATGGTTAACAATTTTAAAAGATATTTTATGACATATAATCAACCTATTTACGAAAATCCTTCTCCAGGTAATAAAGCAGGAGGAATTACAACACTTGAAGACAAATCATTGGGCTGCACCCAAAAAGCAGGTAATAGTAATGTTATTGATGTATTAGAATATGGTGAAAGACTCCAAAAATCAGGTTTAAATTTATTATCAGCTCCGGGGAATGACGCAGTTGCTACAGGTGCATTAGCTGCTGCTGGTTGTCAAATGGTGTTATTTTCAACCGGAAGAGGCACTCCATATGGTGGCGTTGTACCAACTGTAAAAATTTCAACTAACTCAACACTTGCCCAAAAAAAGAAACACTGGATCGATTTTGATGCGGGGCAATTAGTTAATGGAACACCGATGGAGAAACTTTTAGAGCAATTTATTAATTTAATTGTGCAGCTTGCAAACGGTAAACAAACCTGTAATGAAATAAATGAATTTCGTGACCTATCAATATTTAAAAATGGAGTAACTGAATAATTTTTCTTGAAAAGTCCAAATTTGGAAAAATAAAATAATCATAAAATATAACAACATTTTGATAAAAATAATTTTTTCTTATCAAAGTAATGTATAAAATAAGGTCATATTGAATTAATATTCATCAATAAAAAATAACCGCTACTTAGCGGTTATTTTCAAACACATTATTCAGTTTTAAGTCCAAATAATTGACCATTTTGTTTAACAAAAGATTGTGTTACATGCACGTCATTACTATTTTTAGTACAAAGTGGATCACTTAGTACATTATCAATAATCACATTATTAAACAAAATACTATTCGCATTCTCAATAAAGAACCCTTTACCAGCCTCCGGTTTGACATCTTTAAACATATCAACCTCGCCTGCTTGGGCATTTTGTTGCATTGAAACACGGATATTATCAAAAGAGATATTAGAAATAGGAGATTCTGGAATACCATATAAAAAGCCGGCATAAGCACGAACATTTTTAGCAATAATGTTCGAAAAGCTAATATTGTGGCATGCTGGTGTAAACTCATTAACGGGTAGAGCATCTTTATTCCAAACAATTGGATCATTTCCTTTTGGACCACAATAATAATAGTAGTTCATAACAAATGCCGATAAAACTTCATCCATTACAATATTACTAAATGTGATATCAGAAATAGTTCCTCCTCGACCTCGACGAGTTTTGAATCTTACACCTCGATCGGTTTTTTGGAATACACAATTTGTAATAGTTACATTACGGATGCAACCACTCATCTCACTACCAAGAACCACCGCACCATGACCATGAATCATATTACAATTAGTAATTAAAATATTCTCACATGGACTTTTTTCGGCTGTTTCTTCAGTGCCTGCTTTTATTGCAATACAATCATCGCCAACATCAATATAACAATTTGAAATTCTCACATTACGACATGATTCAGGGTTAATACCATCGGTATTCGGAGAATCAGCTGGATTAAGAATTGAAATATTATCGACAACGACATTATTTGATTCCATCGGATGAACAGTCCAGCTAGGTGATTGAGTTAGAAAAACTTTTTCAATCGTAACTCGTTCACAAAAATCAAAACCAATTAAATAAGGTCTTGGATATTTAAGATTGCTTCGATCATGACGGAATGTATGCCACCATTTTTGACCATTACCATCAATTTTACCATTTCCAGTTATAACCACATTTTCAATATGTTGGCCATATATACAAGGCATATACACATCCTGCTTAACCCCTTCCCAACGAGAATTAACAACAGGATAATCTTTAGCATCATCAGAAAATAATAAAGTCGCCCCTTGCTCAATAACAAGCGTTATGTTGCTACAAAGCTTAATTGCCCCAGTAAAATAGGTACCAACAGGAACAATTAACGTTCCACCACCTAGTTGATCAATATGTTGAATTGCTTTTTCAAAAGCTTGAGTATTTATTGATTTTCCGTCACCAATAGCGCCAAAATCTGTTACAGATACAGTCGTCATGAGTTTATCCTTTATATTATTACAAACCTTTTAATTTACTTTAATGTTTGCAGCTTTAGGTTACAGGATCAGCATACTGATCCTGATAAATATTTTTCTTTAATTAGTTGTGGTCTCTTTTTGCTTAAATCCAATGTTATTATTACCAAAACATTTTTCGTAAGCGATGCCAGATAATTCCTCAACCACTTTTCGTGTTTCAGGCGTAACATCTTCCATTTTGCCACCTTGTCGAATGCGGGCAACTTCATTGATAATAATAGAATGGGTAGAGTGATCGAGCTTCATTCTCCAAGCAAAAAATGCCCCAATTAATGCCATTCCTACAACGCCGTATAAAATAATACCATTAATAGCATCAATTGCGCTTTGTGGCTGTATATGTGATTTCGATTCAAAGCCATAAGCACTTAATATCATACCAAGCACAAAAACAATTGAAGCGCGAACTAGTTTACCTGCCATGGTCATAGCTCCTGCATATACCCCTTCACGACGTCGATTAGTTACAACCTCATCTACATCAGCTAAGAATACATATACACTCCAAGGAATATAGTAAACACCACCAGTACCCAAACCAAACCAAATTGTAATACCCACTACAATCCAAGTGATATGAGGCAGATTAAAGTAATAAATACCGACATAACCAATCATCGATGAAATAACGATGAGTAATGCGATAATAAATGGTTTTTTGAAGCCCTTCTTAGCACAATACATCATAAAAAATGCGGTTGAAATCAACTGACAAATACTACTTAATGAATTCATTGAAGCAACAAATGAACGAGGTTCACCTAAACTAAATACGATGAAATAGGTAAATACCGCTGTAAATAACCATTCAGCACCAAATCCAAATAGATACATTCCTAAATGCGTTCTAAAAGTTTTAACACGGAATGTTGACAAGATATCGATAAAAAGCTTTTTAATTGCCTCAAAAAAGCTATGTACAGATTCATCTTTTACTTCTTCTTTAGGTTTTTCCCAACTATTACAATAAAGCAAAATCAAAGCTAACATCATGATAGAGGCATATGTGATCCCAGTTAATAAAAATGGGGTTGCTGATTCCTTACTATAGAAATAAAAGAATACGCCTGGTATTGCCGCACCTAAGAAATTAGCTACTTTACCAAACATTGCTTTTGAACCAGTTAAATAAGTACGTTCTGAAAAGTTAGATGTCATTTCTACAGGTAACGTATTAAATGGAATCATGATGCTGGTATAAATAATCTCAAATAAAATATATGTTACTAAGTAATACCAAAATCCCATACCATCAACCCATAACATAGGATAAATGACCATTAACGGAATACCAATCAAAATAAAAAATCGACGTCGCCCAAAGCGTTGCCCTATTTTAGTTTGATAGAAATTATCTGTAATAAAGCCCATCAATGGATTCAGTATGACATCCAAATAAGTAGCGATGGAAAAAATCAACGCAGCTTGCACCACACTTAATCCACAAAAAGTGGTATAAAAATAGAGAAGCCAAGCACCACTAATTGCTAATGCACCACTACCAATTAAATTACCACTGCCATAAGAAAATCTTACTAACCATGTAATTTTATTCTTTTTTTCCTTACTCATAAAAGATACCTATAATATTTAAAAAAAACGATCCCTCGCATCAAGTCCCGAAGGACTTAATGACGTGGATATTTATTCTTGGATTTTTATCTATAGAGTTACGCCACTTTTCAAAATGGCTAAATTTCTAAAGTTGTTAATTTCGTTACGAGTTTTTTTCCCGCTAGCAATAAGAACGATATAGTCAATAAACTCTATCAACAAAGATTGCATAGAAACTCCTTGTATAAGTTTACCGGCATTAAAATCGATCCAATTGGCTTTCTTATCAGCTAATTGTGTATTAGTCGCAATTTTGACTGTTGGCACAATGCCGCCGTATGGAGTGCCTCTTCCTGTGGTGAAAAGCACCATATGACATCCAGCTGCTGATAAAGCTCCAGTAGCTACTGCATCATTACCAGGTGCGCTTAGTAAATTTAATCCATGTCTAGTTAACATTTCACCGTATTTAAGAACATCAATAACTTCACTACCACCCGCTTTTTGCGTACAACCTAAAGATTTTTCCTCTAAAGTTGTAATGCCACCAGCCTTATTCCCAGGAGAAGGGTTTTCATAGATTGGTTGATTATTTGAAATAAAATATTGTTTAAAATCATTGATCATGTGTACAGTCTTGTCGAAAGTCGACTCATCAATACAATGTGACATCAAAATGTTCTCAGCACCAAACATTTCTGGTACTTCAGTAAGAACACTTGTTCCACCATGAGCAATAACATAATCAGAAAACAGACCAAGCATTGGATTAGCTGTAATACCTGAAAAACCATCAGAACCACCACACTCCAATCCAAATTTCAATTCACTTAAATGCCCTACTTCACGTTTATCCTGCTTCATAATGGCATAAAGTTCTCTTAAATGAACCAATGCTGATTCAACTTCATCGGTTTCTTGCTGAGCGATTAAAAATCTAACTCGAGATTCATCATATTCACCTAAACTAGCCTTAAATTCTGAAACCTGATTATTTTCACAACCAAGTCCGATGACCAATACAGCACCAGCATTAGGATGTTTAACTAAATTTTGTAAAATTGTCTTAGTATTTTGATGATCTTGTCCAAGCTGAGAGCAGCCATAAGGATGTTCAAGTACAGTTATACCATCAATTTCTAATTGATTATTTAACTCATCACAAAACTGTTTAACAATTTGTTCTGCTATCCCGTTTATACAAGTTACAGTTGGAATAATCCAGAGTTCATTACGAATACCAACTTCACCATTTTTACGTCGATAAATTTGTACTTCCTTATCGGCAATCTCATGTAACAGATCATTTTTCGATAACGTAGGTTGATATTTGTAATCATTAATATCACTTAAATTGGTTTTTAAATTATGAGAATGAATATGCTCTCCAGCTTTAATTAAGCGAGTAGCATGACCAATTGGTAAGCCATATTTAATAATATTTTCATCTTGCTCAATATCGATAAGGGCAAATTTATGCCCTTGTTTAATAGGATCTTTTAGATCAATTATCTGTCCATCAACGACGATATTTTCTTCATGTGCTTCTAAATCAGATAATGCCACACCGACATTATCTTTATTGTTTATTTTTATATATTTAACCATTGAATCACTCATGTTATTTGCTACCATTAACACATTTTTCAATTGCTTGACGCATTCCCTCTTCGGTTATGACGGTTAAATATTGTGTTAACGTTTGCGCTAATTGAGGAATAGTTAATAGATCATGCTCCCAATGAGCCGTGTCACCTAAAACAACTTTGATTAAATCCTCTAATGAGCTTTTCCCTTCTGCAATGGCTGCCCAACTATTACTGAAGCGTTCTAACCAGATTGCATCATCTTGTAACGAATAACTTTGTCCATTACGCACACCACGATAAAATGCGATCAATGCAGCAAAAGAGAACACCAAATGTTTAGGCAATGTTCCTTTTTCTTTCTGATAATTAATTAATTGAGGAAGAATACGTGTTTTAAACTTAGTCATACTATTTAAAGCAATTGACATCAACTGATGTTCAATAAATGGATTTTTAAAACGACTAATAACTGATTGAGCAAAATCAACCAATTCTTGATGAGGTAAATCTAAAACAGGGATAATTTCATCAAAAATGGTTTCTTTTATATAAGATAAAATCTGAGCGTCATTCATTGATTCGCCAACAGTATCAATACCTGATAAATAAGCAACAGGAACTAATGCAGTATGAGCGCCATTTAAAATAGCTACTTTACGCTCTTTATACGGTTTAATATCATCAACAATTTTGATGTTCATATTGCATTTATCAAGGCATAATTTTTCAGCTAGCCATTGCGGTCCTTGAATAACAAATAGATAAAAATATTCCGCTGAATCAATAAAGTTATCTTTATAACCTAATTCAGTCTCAAGCTCAGCGATTTGTGCTTTTGGGTATCCTGGAACAATTCTATCTACTAAAGTTGAGCAGAATAAATTATCATTTTCAAGCCAATTGATAAATTGGTCTGACAAGTTCCACTGATTCGCATATTTAAGTACTAATTTTTTAAGTGCATCGCCGTTATAATCAATTAATTCACAAGGAATAATAATCAAACCACTTTCTTTACTGCCGGCAAAGTGAACAAATCTTTCATATAAAAATGCAGTCAATTTTGCTGGATAACTCGTTGCAGGTTTATCTGTTAATTTGTCACTTTCAACATAACTAATGCCAGCTTCGGTAGTATTTGAAAAAATAAACTGAATATTCGGATCTTTAGCTAACTCAAGATATTCATCATATTGAGTATATACATTGATTTCGTTATTAACTGAACGAATCAATCTAAACTCTTTCACTGCTTCATTTTGTTCATTCAAACCACGAACAAGCGTTGTATACAACCCATCTTGAATACTTAATGATGGTGGGAAGTCCGTATTTAACGGACGAACCACAACAATACCAGCATCAAGATCAGTTTTTTCATTAAGAATATCTAACTGCCAATCTAAAAATGCACGTAAAAAATTACCTTCGCCAAACTGAACAACACGTGTCGTATATTTTGCACCCGGAAAATCATTTCTGTTTAATGTTTTCATTACTCTAACTCTTCTTTAATTAATCTAATCACAACGACTTAATGCTTTTTAGCTTAGTTCAATACCAAAATAGTTTTTAGCATTATCAAAACTAATATTTTTAACCATTTGACCTAATAATTGGATATCACGTGGTGCTTCGCCATCTTCAACCCAACGTCCAATCATTCGACATAAAATACGTCTAAAATATTCATGGCGAGTGTAAGATAAGAAACTACGACTATCGGTTAACATACCAACAAAACGGCTTAATAATCCAAGTTGAGCAAGCTGTGTCATTTGACGAATCATGCCGTCTTTTTGATCATTAAACCACCAGCCTGAACCAAATTGCATTTTTCCTTGAATACCTGCTCCTTGGAAGTTACCAATCATCGTACCAAGAATTTCATTATCAGAAGGGTTTAAACAATACAAAATCGTTTTTGGCAATGCATCTTGTTTTGCTTGAGCATCTAATAGACGAGAAAGTGGTTGAGCAATAGGTGAATCATTAATAGAATCGAACCCAACATCAGGCCCCATTAAATTAAACATTCTTGAATTATTATTACGCAATGCACCTATATGATATTGTTGAACCCATTCACGTTTGTTGTATTCAACACCTAAGAAAATAAGTACAGCAGTTTTAAATTGAGCAACTTCTTTAGCGGTTAAAACTTCGCCAGATAAACGTTTAGTTAAAATGGTATCTAACTCTTTTTCAGTAGCTTCTTCATAAACAACTGTATCTAATGCATGGTCAGAAATCTTACAACCATGAGCAGCAAAATGATCCATACGTTTTGATAAAGCCTGACAAAGCGCTTGGAATGATGAAATTTCAACATCGGCTACTGCAGAAAGTTTTTCCATATATGCCGCAAAGAATTCTGAATCAATATTGAATGCTTTATCTGGACGCCAGCTTGGTAAAACTTTAACATCAAATGAACTATCTTCTGCAATAGTTTTATGATGAGCTAAATCATCAATAGGATCATCTGTTGTACCTGCCATCTTAACATTCATTTTTTTCATGATGCTACGAGCTGTAAACTCTGGAGTCGCTAACATCTCATTACAAGTATTCCAAATTTGCTCTGCTGTAGAAGGAGATAATAGAACGTTATCAATACCGAAAGGACGACGAAGCTCTAAATGAGTCCAATGATATAAAGGATTACCAATAGTATGAGGAACAGTTTCTGCCCAAGCCTTGAATTTGTCTAAATCACTAATATCAGTACCAGTACAGAATTTTTCGGCAACACCATTGGTACGCATTGCACGCCATTTATAATGATCACCTTTTAACCAAATATCGTATAAATTCTTGAATTGATAATCTTTAGCAATTTGTTCCGGTGGTAAATGGCAGTGATAATCAAAAATTGGCTGATCAGCAGCAAAATCATGATAAAGCTGACGAGAAAATTCGGTATCTAGTAAAAAGTTTTCAGTTAAAAAACTCATTTTATTCTCCATAAATAGTAGTTAACTATTAAAAGATTACAGGAAAATACATCCTGTAATCTTATTAATTTATTGATTAATTTTGATCTGATGTTGGTTCTTTCAAAATAGTCCAAACCGCTAAGGCAGCTAAAAGATCTAAACAAGATAAAATTACAAATAAAGGACTAAAGCCAACAGTATCAGCAAGTGCACCAACAATAAGTGCAAAAATAGTACTAGCTAGCCATGCAGCCATGCCGGTAAATCCATTCGCTGTTGCCACTTCATTACGGCCAAATACATCAGACGATAAAGTAATTAATGCTCCTGATAATGCTTGGTGAGCAAAACCACCAATACAGAATAAAAAGATAGCAACATAAGGACTTGAAAATAGACCTATCAGACCAGGTGCAATCATAAGCACACCACCAACCGTCACTACCATTTTTCTTGAATTAATTAAGCTTACTTTAAAATGTTTTTGGAAAAATGGTGACATATAACCACCAAGAACACATCCAACATCAGCAAAAAGCATTGGCATCCAAGCAAAAATAGCGATTTGTTTCAAATCAAAACCATAAGCTGTGAACATGAATAATGGAATCCACGCATTAAAGGTACCCCATGCAGGCTCTGCTAAAAATCTTGGTAAAGCAATTCCCCAAAAACGGCGGCTGGTTAAAATTTTACTCGCTGGTAATTTTTCATTATTTGAAGTTTGATGACTTGCTTCTTGACCAGATAAAATATATTTTTTCTCTTCTTCAGAGAGACGTTTCTGTTTTGTAGGATGGCGATAAAGGATTAACCAAAAAATTCCCCAAATAAAACTTAATAAACCACACAATATAAATGCCCATTGCCAGCTATGGAACCAAATTGCCCATGCAACTAATGGTGGTGCGATCATGGCCCCCACTGATGAACCTAAATTAAACCAACCAACCGCGATCGACCTTTCTTTTGCCGGGAACCATTCACTAGTCGCTTTAAGTCCCGCAGGGATCATTGCTGCTTCTGTTGCACCAACAGCACCTCGAGCAAAAGCCAGTCCGATCCAACTACCTGAAAATGCGGTACTAACACAAAATACTGACCACAAAATAGCAAAAACCGCATATCCCGCTCTCGTGCCTAACAAGTCCAAAATATATCCGGCAACTGGTTGCATAATGGTATAACAAGCTGAATAAGAAGCTACCACATATGAATATTGCTGCGTTGTTAATCCCATTACTTCATTAAGAACTGGGGCGGCTACCGCTATCGAATTTCGCGTAAGATAACCAAGAATTGTCCCTACAGTGACTAATGCTATCATATACCATCGTAGGTTTTTTATCGTTTTGTACATCTTTAATTGCTCCTAAATATATAGATATTTTGGCGCATAATAACATGCCTGACAACTAAAAAAGTTGACATACATCACAAAAATGAACTATATCCCTAATAATTAAAGGGATATTTTTTAAACTAAAAAGTTTGTAACTAAAAAATTTAATTAAAAAAATTGGAACAACATTATTTAATTTGAAGCAATTAGATGTTATTTTAAAAGTCTAAAAAAACTTAAAGGATTTATGCAAAATTCATCATGACCCAAGAACAGCACGAGTATCAAAGACTTTATCAAGTTATCGCAACTGAACTTAAAAACCGAATTATTGACGGCATTTATCCAGTAGGAAGCAAATTACCATCTGAAAGATTGATATGTGAAGAACTAAAAGTAAGTCGTTCAGTTGTCCGTGAAGCTATTATTATGCTTGAAGTTGAAGGTTATGTTGATGCAAGAAAAGGCTCTGGAATTCATGTTATAGCAAATAGTTTACAGACCAATATTCTAACCTCACAGAAAGGATTAAATTTTTCTACGACAGGGCCTTTTGAATTATTGCAAGCCCGACAACTTATTGAAAGTAACATTGCCGAATTTGCAGCAACACAAATTACTAAAGACGACATCGTCAAATTATTAGAAATTCAACATAATGCTAAAAAAGAAGATCATTATCGTGATTCTGATTGGGATCTAAAATTCCATACACAGATTGCCATGATCACACGGAATACCGCTTTAATTACCATCGTTCAAGAAGCTTGGCAACAAAGAACATTAAACCCATTATGGAAAAAACTTCATGAACATGTACAACAACAAGACATTGAAAGCTGGTGGGATGAACATGACAAAATATTAGATGCGCTAATTAATCGTGATCCCAAAGCGGCTAAGTTAGCCATGTGGCAACATCTAGAGAACACAAAAAAAATGTTATTTGATGCTGCTAGCGAAGATTTTGAAACAAAACGAGATCACTATCTATTTTCAGATAACCCCGTTATTAGTATTAATGAAAATGAGTAGATTCTATTAAAGGCAATACACTTTGCGCCATTGCGCAAAGTGTATTAATTCGCAAAAGTTAAATAATTAACTATTGTTTAAACTATTAACGCTGATCATCAACCGTTACTCCAGCTGGTGGAGTAAACTTAAACTTATCAAGTGCTACCTTACCTAGGGTTTGACGAGATAAATCATAAAAACTACGCTGACCATCTTCCTCGATAATCGTAAAATTTGAAATCATCCCAGTAGGCAAAACAGAAATAACAAAATCTTGGTTAGAACCATCAGTTGGTTTCAATGTAAAAGAGTCTTGTTTACGTGTAACAGTATATGCATTCCAAATAGGATTATGACTATCCGTAATCAAAAGCATTAAACGATTATCCACCGATTTTTTTAAGCTCATTACACTAACTTGTTCAACGGCAGGAGTATAGACCCACATGTTACGCCCATCTGAAATGATTGACGTCTCGTCTGGCTCAGTCATTGTCCAATTAAAGTAATAAGGCCTTGTTACCCACAAATCACCTTTACCTTGTTGAACTGGTTGTTTATCGGCTGTTTTCACATCTTGTGAAAATCGAGCATAAAACCCATCAATTTTAGCTAATCGCTCTTGCAACACCTCTTTATCACCAGCCCATGCTGCACAGCTTGTAATTAACCCAATTAAAATTAAAAACTTCTTCATTACCAATCCTTATGCATTTTGTTTAATACAATAAATTAAACAATCATTTTAATTTAGTTCAAAATATTACCGTTTTTCTGTTAGCTGTGAAAGATATTTTCTTTTCTTTTTCACTTATCAGTTAAGCAGTATATAATAACTGTATTTTGTAAATTTGGATGGTGTAGCATGCCTAGTCTCTCTTTTGAATTTGGGTCAGATGAATTTAAACCTTTAGCGGCAAGGATGCGTCCACGTAATTTATCTGAATATATAGGTCAAAGCCAACTACTTGGTAAAGATAAACCCCTGCCTAAAGCAATTGAAGCAGGTCATTTACATTCTATGATCCTTTGGGGACCACCTGGAACCGGCAAAACCACTTTAGCAGAAATTATTGCGCATCATGCTAATGCTAAAGTAGAACGAATTTCAGCTGTCACTTCAGGGATTAAAGATATTCGCGAAGCGATTGAACGCGCCAAAATTAATCAACAATCAGGAGTAAGAACCATTTTATTTGTTGATGAAGTTCATCGTTTTAATAAAAGCCAACAAGATGCTTTTTTACCTTATGTCGAAAATGGTACTGTAACCTTTATTGGCGCTACCACTGAAAACCCCTCTTTTGAGTTAAATTCAGCACTACTATCCCGTGCCAGAGTCTATCTGCTTAAATCATTAACTAATGAAGATATTGAGCAAATTTTACAACAAGCGATGGATGATCCGGAACGTGGTTATGGCAACCAAAAAATTACGCTACTTGAGGAAACCAGAAAACAGATTGCCGAATTTGTTGACGGTGATGCAAGACGCGCACTCAACACGCTTGAATTGCTGGTCGATATGTCTGATGGAAAACCATTAACGCCTGAATTACTAAAAGAAGTCATCGGCGAACGTAGTGCAAGATTTGATAATCAAGGTGACCGTTATTATGACCTAATCTCGGCGGTTCATAAATCAATTAGAGGATCTGCACCTGATGCAGCACTTTATTGGTATGCAAGAATCATTTCCGCCGGTGGAGATCCGCTATATGTCGCTCGTCGATTATTGGCTATTGCATCAGAAGATATCGGTAATGCCGACCCAAGAGCAATGCAAGTCGCTTTAGCAGCATGGGACTGTTTTACTCGAGTTGGACCAGCAGAAGGCGAACGAGCTATAGCACAAGCAATTGTTTACCTAGCATGTGCACCTAAAAGTAATGCGGTTTATCTTGCATTTAACCAAGCGATGAAAGATGCAACATCCAAACCTGACTATGATGTTCCAGAACACCTACGCAATGCGCCAACCAGTTTAATGAAAAATTTAGGTTATGGTGCACAATATCGTTATGCACATGATGAACCTAATGCCTATGCAGCTGGTGAAAACTACTTTCCTCCAGAAATGGCCGACAGCAAATATTACCACCCAACACAACGGGGTGCTGAGAAAAATTACTCGGAAAAACTGGCTTGGCTAGAGTCTCAAAATAAAGCTAGCACAAATCAGCGCTACAAAAAGAATTAGATTGAATATATTAATAGTTACCGAAAGTTCTTGCTTGAGCAAACATGTTGACTGATCTTAAATTGATCAAACTAAATCATGCATGTTTAAACAAACTTTTTGGTAAATTTGTAAATACCTAAAAAATTGATTCACTGATAGGTAAATGAGAGATCCTTAGCAAAGGCTTATCCTAGTTCTTGAGCATATTTAATTAAAATTATATTTGAGAGATAGCATTATAAAAGCAAATCTCAAGATAAAAATGAATAATATATTGCTAAATATATATAGCTCAATAAACGAAATAGATTCATATTTATGATATGAATTTCGAGTTGTAATTATAGATAGGTAGATCTTATCATTCCCCAATATCTCATTTAGTAAGTAACTACCTATCATTGCCTTTTTTGACAAAAAAAGTTCATATTTTTAAATATCACCCGTAGTCATTGATTTTCGTCAATAAATTAAAGATCACCGCTTATTAAATACACTATATATAGTAATAAAATGATTAATAGGCACTATATATTGTATATTTTGATAAATATCAATTATTATAATCACCATTAAAAACCACAAAAATGGATGGAAAATGAATAAATCAATACTAGTCACAAAACGTGATGGAAAAAAAGAACCTATAAACCTAGACAAAATCCATAAAGTCATTACATGGGCAGCTGAAGGATTAGAAAATGTTTCGGTTTCTCAAGTTGAATTACGTTCGCATATTCAGTTTTATGATGGTATTCGCACTTCCGACATTCATGAAACAATCATTCGTGCAGCAGCAGATCTCATCTCTCAAGATGCACCAGATTACCAATACTTAGCTGCTCGATTAGCGATATTCCATTTACGTAAAAAAGCCTATAACCAATTTACCCCCCCACCGCTTTATGAACATGTAAAAAAACTTGTTGCCAGCGAACGTTATGACAAACATCTTCTTGAAGATTATAGCCAAGAAGAGTTTGAACAAATGGATAAAATTATCGATCACTGGCGTGACATGAACTTCTCTTATGCAGCTGTTAAACAACTTGAAGGTAAATATTTAGTTCAAAATCGAGTGACTGGGGAAATTTATGAAAGCGCCCAATTCCTATATATCTTAGTGGCAGCATGTTTATTTGCGAATTACCCTAAAAATAGTCGACTAGATTATATCAAACGATTCTATGATGCCGTTTCGACATTTAAAATCTCACTACCCACGCCAATCATGGCAGGTGTTCGTACCCCGACTCGTCAATTTAGTTCCTGTGTACTAATTGAATGTGATGACAGTTTAGATTCCATCAATGCCACCGCAAGTGCTATCGTAAAATATGTTTCTCAACGAGCTGGTATCGGTATTAACGCGGGTCGAATTCGGGCATTAGGTAGCTCTATTCGTGGTGGCGAAGCGTTCCATACTGGTTGTATCCCATTTTATAAGTATTTCCAAACCGCGGTTAAATCTTGTTCACAAGGTGGTGTTCGTGGTGGCGCGGCTACCGTATTTTATCCAATTTGGCATTTAGAGGTTGAAAGTTTATTAGTATTACGTAACAACCGAGGTGTTGAAGAAAACCGCGTTCGACATCTGGATTATGGTGTACAAATCAATAAATTAATGTATCAACGCCTCATTAAAAACGAAAACATTACACTATTTAGCCCATCAGATGTACCAGGGCTTTATGATGCGTTTTTCGCCGATCAAGAGAAATTTGAAGCGCTTTATCATCAATATGAACAAGATGTTAATATCAGAAAACGCGTAGTAAAAGCAGTAGAACTCTTCTCATTATTAATGCAAGAACGCGCATCGACTGGTCGAATTTATATACAAAACGTTGATCACTGTAACACGCATAGTCCGTTTAATGCACAACTTGCGCCGGTACATCAATCTAATTTATGTATGGAAATTGCGTTACCAACCAAACCACTTAATAATGTTAATGACGATAAAGGCGAAATCGCACTTTGCACCCTATCTGCCTTCAATTTAGGTAAAATCGAATCGCTTGACGATTTTGAAGAACTTGCCGACTTAACTGTTCGAGCCCTTGATGCATTACTTGATTATCAAGATTATCCTGTTCCTGCGGCTAAAAACGCATCACTTAATCGCCGTACGCTTGGTATTGGTGTGATTAATTATGCTTATTATTTAGCAAAACATGGCGTTAAATATTCTGACGGCAGTGCTAATAATTTAACGCATCGTACTTTTGAAGCGATGCAATATTATTTATTAAAAGCATCGAATAACTTAGCCAAAGAAAAAGGCGCCTGCCCACTATTTAATGAGACGACTTATTCACAAGGGATCTTACCTATAGATACCTATAAACAAGATCTCGATACAATCACTAAAGAGCCACTACATTATGATTGGGAGTCTTTACGTGAATCAATAAAAACTCATGGTTTACGTAATTCAACTTTATCAGCATTAATGCCTTCTGAAACATCATCCCAAATCTCCAATGCCACTAACGGTATTGAACCTCCACGTGGTTATATCAGCATTAAAGCATCGAAAGATGGCATATTGAAACAAGTTGTGCCTGAATATAATAAATTAAAAGATTTATATGAATTACTTTGGCAAATTCCAAATAATACAGGTTATCTGCATTTAGTAGGCATTATGCAGAAGTTCATTGACCAATCAATTTCGGCAAATACTAATTACGATCCAACCAAATTTCCGAATGACAAAGTACCAATGAAACAACTTTTAGCTGATTTACTAACAGCTTATAAATACGGTGTAAAAACCCTTTATTATCATAATACACGTGATGGTGCTGAAGATATTCAAGGCGATATTGAACTCACATCAAGTGATGATGGTTGTGAAGGCGGAGCATGTAAAATTTAATTGCCCTGTTTAGCACTATAACAAAAGTATAGGGTAACGATAAGTTATCCTTACTATTCCTACTTTTTCCAAATATTTAGTGAAAAAGTAAACAAAATTAGGAGTTCGACTATGAGTATGAATTACAGCACCTTCTCACACGTCCATAATGATCAACTTAAAGAACCAATGTTTCTTGGTCAACCGGTGAATGTTGCTCGTTATGATCAGCAAAAATATGAAATGTTCGAAAAATTAATAGAAAAACAACTTTCTTTCTTTTGGCGCCCAGAAGAAGTCGACGTTTCACAAGATCGTATCGATTATGCGGCTTTACCTGAACATGAAAAACATATCTTTATTAGCAATTTAAAATATCAAACATTGCTTGATTCAATACAAGGACGAAGCCCCAATGTTGCCTTACTTCCCCTAATATCTATCCCTGAACTAGAAACATGGGTAGAGACTTGGTCGTTCTCAGAAACTATCCATTCACGTTCTTATACGCATATCATCCGTAACATCGTCAATGATCCCTCTGTAGTGTTTGATGATATTGTTACCAATAAAGAGATCCAAAAAAGAGCCGGTGATATTGCGGGTTACTATGATGAGCTAATTAGCTACGCAAGTTATTACAATCTACTTGGGGAAGGCAAACACACTGTCAATAATCGAACCGTCACTATCGACTTGCGTGAACTTAAAAGACGACTTTATCTCTGCTTAATGAGCGTTAATGCCCTTGAAGCTATTCGTTTTTATGTAAGTTTTGCTTGCTCATTTGCCTTTGCAGAACGAGAATTAATGGAAGGTAATGCCAAAATAATCAAATTGATAGCTCGTGATGAAGCGCTTCATCTAACTGGTACTCAATTTATGATCAACACCCTAAGAAGTGGTGAAGACGATCCTGAAATGGCCGAAATCGCCAAAGAGTGCGAACAAGATTGTTATGACCTGTTCTTACAAGCAGCCAATCAAGAAAAAGAGTGGGCAGAATACCTATTTGAAGGTGGCTCAATGATTGGATTAAATAAAGATATCCTTTGCCAATATGTTGAATACATCACCAATATTCGTATGCAAGCTGTTGGGCTTAAATTACCATTTGAAGTAAAATCCAACCCAATCCCTTGGATCAACAATTGGCTTGTTTCCGATAACGTACAAGTCGCACCACAAGAAGCAGAAATGAGCTCATATCTTGTTGGTCAGATTGACTCAGAAATCAGCGAAGATGATTTAAGTGATTTCAAATTATAATTGATAGTAGCTTGCATGGATTGAAAAAATAAAACTGTGCAAGCTATGTTTAATTATTCGCAATCAGTGCCAAACTAAACATTTATCATTTTGATAAATTTAAGTAATTTAGTTCTTCCAAATTTATCTACCCTATTCTTAAGATTAAATAAAATATCAGCAAATGGTATAGACTCCTCAATTATTTTTACACAAAGTATCAAATTACCTTATTCATTAAGTATGAAATGAACTAAGTCATGATTTATTAATACTTATTCTAAGTAACAAAGGATTTGTATTAGGTGAATGTATCCTCAATAAATATTATAAAACGGTATACACTCCTCAATTATTTTTACACAAAGTATTAACTTACCTTATTCATAAAGTATGAAATGAACCAAGTTATGATTTATTAATACTTATTCTGAGTAACAAAGGATTTGTTTTTAGGTGAATGTGTCTTTAATAAACATTATCAAATGGTATACACTCCTCAATTATTTTTACAAAAAAAAACAAAAATCAATTTTAAAAGGTGCAAATGCTCTTTAATTAAAAGTAAAGGTATTCTAACTTGACACTCTTTTAAAATCGGGAGACGATATGACAATTGAATTATCTCAATTTGATATGATGACTATGGCTAATGCGCATTTGTTTTATTCTGTCTCTCCGCTTAATTTT
The DNA here is from genome assembly GCF_026536845.1 of Gilliamella sp. B3023. NCBI lineage: Bacteria > Pseudomonadati > Pseudomonadota > Gammaproteobacteria > Orbales > Orbaceae > Gilliamella > Gilliamella sp. B3023. The sequence goes on along the minus strand of NZ_JAFNNH010000003.1, from coordinate 30,206 downwards.
AATGATAACCAAATCACAGTTCCTTATATAAAACAGCAACTCAATGCGTTTCAACAATGGTCGATTACTCAATTCGAAAACAATGCGGATATTGATGATTTAGTACATCTGCGTAGTCAATTTATCGATCAGCTACTGGAACGTTTATGGCATTACAATCAAATTCCAGAACAAATTTCATCGCTATTTAAAAAAAATCGGATTGCACTTATTGCTGTTGGTGGTTATGGCCGTTGTGAACTGCATCCTTTGTCTGATATCGATATTTTGATACTAAGTGATAACTCACTCACCAAAGAGCTTGAAAAACAGATAGGTGATCTAGTTCGTTTACTTTGGGATCTTCATCTGGATATTGGTCACAGCGTCAGGACATTAAAGACCTGTCTGCAAGAAGCTAAAAATGATATCACAATTATGACAAACTTAATTGAATCAAGATTGATTGCAGGAAGTGAGTCATTACTTAAGGAGCTCCAAACACAAATTTTTAGCGATAAAATTTGGCCTTCGCCAGCGTTTTATCGCGCAAAAATCAAGGAACAACAAGAAAGACATCAGCAATATCATAGCACTACCTATAATTTAGAGCCCGATTTAAAAAATAGTCCTGGTGGCTTGCGTGATATGCAAATTATCCAATGGTTAGCTATTCGCCATTTCGGGGGAGAGTTTTTGCAAAAAATTGGACATTTTGATTATCTCACACCCGAGGAAGTCGAAGAATTCAAAGCCTGTCGCAAATTTTTATGGCGGATGCGTTTTGCCCTGCATTGTGTTATTAACCGCTATGACAACCGCCTACTATTCGATCGCCAGTTAAGCATCGCTAAAATGTTAGGTTATAGTGGAGAAGGAAATGCCCCGGTTGAAAACATGATGCATGATTATTATCGGGTAGCACATAATATTACTGAACTCAATCAAATGCTTTTACAGTTATTTGATGAATCAATATTGAAAAGTTACTCACAATATAAAACTTATGATATCGATGAGCATTTCCAAAGTAGAGATAACCTTATTGATGTTAAACATAATAGTGTTTTTACCGATGATCCGGTAACGATTCTTAAGCTGTTCTATACGCTTTTACTTAATCCTCAAATTACCGGACTTTACTCTAATACCATTAGACAACTCCGTTCTGCAAGGCGAAAACTCACGTATTTATTATGTGAAAAGCCAGAGGCAAGAACGTTGTTTATGAAGATCATCAAACATCCTGATGCAATCAAAAAAGCCATTTTACCCATGCATCAATATGGTATTCTGGCGGTTTATATTCCCGGTTGGCAACAGATTTCAGGAATGATGCAGTTTGATTTATTTCATGCTTATACCGTAGATGAACATACTATCCGTTTATTGTTAGAACTGGATCTTTTACGTTCAGAAGATGGCAAACAAAAACATCCAAATAGTTCAATGGCATTGGCTAAATTATCAAAACCTGAATTGCTTATTATTACCGGATTATTTCATGATATTGGCAAAGGACGGCATGGCGATCATTCAGAAATTGGCGCAAAATTAGTGGAATCTTTCTGTCAATTACATGAATTAGATGCGAAAGATACTGATTTGATTGTCTGGTTAGTTCGTTATCATTTATTGATGTCAGTAACTGCCCAAAACCGTGATCTGCAAGATCCGGAAGTTATTCGTGAATTTGTTCAACTGGTTAAAAGCAAACGACGATTACAATATTTGCTTTGTTTAACGGTTGCCGATGTTTGTGCAACCAATGAAACCTTGTGGAATAGCTGGAAACAGAGCTTAATGCGTGAGCTTTATCTAACAGCGAAGCGCTCGCTTGATTCTGGCATTCATCAAATACCAGAACAACGCAGTATTGCACGTCAACATAAACAGCAAGCATTAGCTCAATTGCTTGCACAAAATTACGATGAACAATCCATTAAACATTTTTGGCAAAGCTATCGTGTTGACTACTTTTTGCGATATACCGCTGAACAGATTGCTTGGCATGTACAGCTTCTTTTGAACCATGAATTGAATCAAACACTCGTTTCAATTAATCCAAATCCTTATCATGGTGGTACGGAAATAATTATCTACTCATCAGATAGACCTTTCCTATTTGCAGCGGCATGTAATGCTTTAAGTATGCTAAATTTAAGTATTCATGATGCTTTAATTATTACCAATAAAAACGGATTTGCGCTTGATACTTTTATTGTACTTGAACCTAATGGGCAAGTGGTGCCTGAAAATCGTCACCAAGATATCATTCAAACTTTAAATAAAGTTCTTCATCAATCAGTTTATAAAGGTGTGACGATTAAGCCGACTAAACAAAGATTACGATCATTTTCTGTTCCGACTCAAGTTAACTTTGTCTCTTCAATTAACGATACTTATATGGAATTAATCGCACTTGATAAACCGGGATTACTTGCTTGTGTTGGTGAAGTCTTTGCAAAGTTAGACTTATCGTTGAGTAGTGCTAAAATAGCGACAATTGGTGAGCATATTGAAGATCTGTTTATTCTAACAGATAAACACAATAAAGCCCTTGATGATAACACCTGTCAAAAACTACGCGAATCGATAGTATTGGCTATAGATTCAATAAACTAATTATCGAAAAGTTAACACAATGCAATTTTTTATTATTTTATTTCCTATTTTTTCTATTTTTATTGTAGGATTTATTGCCCAAAAAGTTCTGAAGTTTGATGTCGCCAATCTTTCCAAAATGTCGCTGTATGTGCTTTCACCTTTTTTGGCTTTTAAAACGTTTTACACGCATACCTTAACCAGCGACTATTTAATCTATATCGCCTATATTTTTGGACTCTGCTTTTCTTTGGTATTTATTGTCAGCATGTGGTCAATTGCTATGCGCTATTCGGTAAAAGAGCGTTGTGCGTTGATTTTAAGTTCATGCTTTATGAACAATGGTAATTATGGCACCCCAGTATTACTGGTGTTTTTTGGATCGCTTGGATTCGATTTGGGTGTCATTATGATGGTGTTACAACAATTTGTTATGAGCACCGTTGGTATTTATTATGCGGCTAAAGGCAGTGCACATAGTGATATTGTGAGTCAAAAAGATGTAATAAAAAAAGTGATTAGAATGCCAGTTGCCTATGGTGCTTTTGCCGGAATTATTTTCCAGCTTTGCCACATTCCACTTTCAAAATCTATTATGACTTCAATTGGAATGATCGGTGACTCATCTATTGTCATCATTATGATTATTCTCGGAATGCAGCTGGCTAAAATAAAAATTACCCAACTTGATTACCCAAAGCTCTCATTTGCTTTAACTGCAAGAATGGTTATATCTCCAATAGTGGCTTTTGCGATGGTTTATTTTATGCCACTGTCACCCATGTATAAACAAATTCTTATCGTTTTAGCCGCAATGCCAAGTGCAGCCAATACGACCTTAATGTCAGTTCAATTTGATACTCATCCTGAACTGGTATCTAGTGCAACCTTGGTGAGTACTTTGTTAAGTTTAATTACATTACCTATTGTTCTTTCAATAATTGGTGCGCCAATACCTATCTAAATAAAAATAATAGATGGATAAAATCAATCAATGCCAAGCCATTCTTGTTCAAATTGATTGACAAATTTAACCAATATTTCATGGCGCTGTTCGGCCATTTGTTTAGCGGTGTCAGTATTCATCATATCTTTAAGTAAAAATAATTTCTCATAGAAGTGATTAATTACGGTATTGGTCTGTTTATAATTGTTTTCATCAAGTTTAATTCGAGGTGGGACATTGGGATCATGCATGATATTGTGTTTATTACCACCATAATAAAAAGTGCGCCCAATGCCAATAGCGCCAATTGCATCAAGTCGATCCGCGTCTTGAACAATTTGCCCTTCAAGCGATAATGTGGCTTTTTGTGAAAGATTTTTTCGATAGGACATATTTTCAATAATATCGAAAATAGCATTAATTTCGGCTGATGTTAATTTCAAACTGCGTAAATACTCTTTTAATTCAATTATGGCACTATCAACATCTTCCGTAACTTTTTCATCAATAACATCATGTAAATAAGCACTCATCAACACAATAAAAGCATTTGCTTGTGGCTGGTGGTTAAGAATTTTTTGGGCTAATTTAACCACTCGCTCAATATGCGCCATATCATGACCAGAAAAATCATGGGAGAGCTTTTGCTTTACATACATTTTAACGTTATTAAGAGTGGTTTGGGGTGATATAGTCATTTTATTATGCTTATTAAAATTTAGTGTAAGATTTTATTAAAACCTGAATATTGTTTATATTACCGCAGTTAAAACTCAACCGCTATTTATCCTTTTAATTAATAATTTTTACAAAGAAATTAATTATAAAAAATGAATAAAATCAATTAAAAAAAATCATTAATCCTAAATTGGTATCATAATTAATGACTGTTTGGCCTCATTTACTAAAAAATGCCTAGTATTTAATGTTTTTTTTATATTTTTTTTAATTTCTTTCGATTGTTTTCACTAATTCCGAGAGGTAGAATGCGCTAATCAAAATTCATAATCAGTGCAACTAACTGGAGTTGATTAAGTGAAAATATCAACACGTAAAGTTTTGCCATGGCAACTTATAGAATGCTTCACTCGATATCGTCAATTCATCGCTCTACTATTTGGACTATCTATTTTTTGTATTGCACTGATAGTGTGTTGGCATTTATTAAAAACCATCAATATTAATGATTTAAGGTCAGCTCTACATCAACTCCCTTACCATGCAATTTTACTTTCGTTTTTATCAGCAATAGCTAGTTATATTATGCTTATCTGCTATGAATGGTCAGCTGCACGTTATGCAGGCGTTGAGCTAAAATTATCAACAATTGCGGTCGGCGGTATTTGTGCTTCGGCGATTGGTAATGCTGTCGGATTATCAGCATTATCAGGTGGCGCCATTCGTTGTCGGCTCTATTTCAAATATGGATTAACCACTATAGATGTAGCAAGGATGTCAATTTTTGTTACTCTTTCATTAGGCTTTACCTTACCTTTATTAGCATCAATCGCGGCACTAATTCATATTGAAAAAACCACGATAGCACTACATACTTCAGCAATCAGTATCGAGTTAATATGTAGTGCAGTATTTATCATTTATGCCGGTGTATTATTATTTTTACATGCTCATCGATTGTCTGAAAAACCTAATAAAGATACGCGTTTATACCAATTTTTTCATTGGAAAATCCGTTTACCTAACTGGCGTTTAGCTAGTAGTCAATTTTTAATTACCTTACTAGATGCTATTTTAGCTGGTGCGATCCTCTATTTCTTATTACCGAATAAGCCAAATTTTATTGTTTTTATCATGATTTATATTCTCGCTTTAGTAGCAGGGGTGCTTAGTCATGTTCCGGGAGGGGTTGGTATATTTGAAGCAATTATATTAGCCGCTTTTTCATCTCAAATTGGTGCGGCATCATTAACTATTGCTTTAGTTATTTATCGATTAATTTATATTATATTACCACTCATTCCCGCAGGAATTTTGCTGTTAATTAATGAAGGTAAAAACTTTCTTTCTGTTCCACAAGTAAAAGAAACCGATACTGGCATTGCTGCAACAATTATGGCCGCCTCGGTATTCTTTGCTGGCGTAGTGATGATGTTTTCAAGTGTCATCCCTGGATTCAATCATCATTTTGTCAACACCTTCATTCCTAACAAAATCGTCAATTTTGCCCATTTAACTGCCAGCTTAATTGGTGTTTTATGTTTATTACTAGCGATGGGATTACGTCGCCGACTTTATTCTGCTTGGGGATTGTCCGTTATCTTGTTGATATTAGGTAGTATCTGCTCATTATTAAGAGGTTTACATTGGATTGAAGCCTTTACTTTATTATCGATAGCAATATCATTGTTCTATTTTAGACACGCCTTTTATCGTAAAAGCCGACTAAGTATTTTGCCTTTTTCGTTAAAATCCTTTGTGATCACTTTTGGCTTACTTATCCTATTTGTTTGGCTAATTTTATTTATTTATCAAGATATTCCTTATAGTCACAATTTATGGTGGCAATTTGAATTAGATAGCCGTGTTCCTCGAGCCTTGCGTGCAGCATTAGGGAGTTTTATATTATTAAGTGGTGTGATGTTATTTTGGTCTTTCAAACCGGCATTACCCATCTTAACCATTCCCACTAAAGAAGAATTGAGCGAAGCTCATCAAATCATCCTCAACTCGAAGCAACCTGAAGGCGGATTAGTGATGAGTGGTGATAAATCATTACTTTTCAATCAATCAAAAACCGCTTTTATCATGTATGCAAGGCGAGGAAGAAGTATGGTTGCGCTTTATGATCCGATTGGTAATGATAGTGCGCGCGCAGATTTAATATGGGAATTTAGGGATCTTTGTGATCAACACCATTTACGCCCAGTTTTTTACCAAGTTAGAGCAAACAATTTACCATTCTATATGGATATAGGGCTTAGAGTGGTCAAACTTGGTGAAGAAGCGTTAGTTAATTTAAATGAATTTGATTTAACATCAAAAGGTTATAAAGATCTTCGATATACTTGGAATCGCGGGCAACGTGATGGACTTAGTTTAAAATTTTATCCACCAGGTACTGCACCGCTTGATGAGCTAAAAATAGTCTCGGATGCATGGTTAAAAAATAAACACTCAAAAGAAAAGAAATTTTCGTTAGGCGCTTTTTCCAAATCTTATTTAGATAATTTCACCATTGCAGTTATTGAATACCAAGGCAAAATTATTGCTTTTGTGAATTTACTTGAAACCAATCAAAACTACAGTGCAACCATTGATTTAATGCGAGTTTTACAAGATATTCCTAAATCCACTATGGAATTTTTGATGGTAGGATTGATTCTACATTATCAGGAAAAAGGCTATCAGTACTTTAGTTTAGGGATGGTCCCGCTTGCGGGTATGCAAAGGCGACGTGGTGCGCCAATGATCCAACGCTTAGGGGCGTTAGTTTTTCGACGTGGTGGACGTTTTTATAACTTCCAAGGTTTACGTCGCTTTAAAGAAAAATTTGCTACTCATTGGGAACCACGTTATATGGCGGTTCCCAATGGACTTGATCCTTTGGTCGCCTTGATTGACACCACTATGTTAATTTCTGGCGGTAAAACGAATTTAACTCACAATAAGAACAAATAAGATGAAAAATATCATACGTTATATTTTATTCTTTATGATTTTAGTATTCATTGCAGTTTGCATAGTCGTAGGTTGGTATTTTTATAAAAACCAACGAACCGCTTCTGTAAATACCATAGCCATTAATCAAAACTTTTCTATCTTATCGGCTACCCCAAAACAATCAGCTGAGGCTGCTGCTATAATTGTTGCCACTAAAGATAATCATTTTACGGCTGATCAATTATTAAGTTTATCTGAATCAACAGGTGCTAAATTAGTACAGTTTGAATTAGAACCGCAAGGAAGTTGTGCAAAGCAGCAAACTCGTTTTGAGCAAGCACAGAAAGTCTTAAATGAAGATAAGTTTGTTGTTGCTGGTATGCAAGAAGGTGCCGCCTTTGCTTATCGGTGGTTAACCCAACAAAATGATGATGCCAAAGCTTTATCGATTGAATTTACATTAGATCATAAAGATTGTGATGCACCTTTACCCGCTCAGGCAAACCATGGAGAATGGCAAGTAATTTGGAATAATCCACCAGATGAACAAGTTGCCATTTTTCCTCGACAACAAAAGCAGATTAAAGTAACCACCAAAATTGGCGAATATCAAGCATCACCAATTGAACTGTTAAGTTTACATTTACCATCTATTTTATTTGGTGAGCATGAATCATTACCAGTAATAGAATTACCCGCTAAAGGTAAACAATCGCATCCCAATAGTGTTACTTTTTATTATTCAGGTGATGGCGGTTGGCGAGATTTAGACAAGGTTTCGGCAGAGTATATGGCTTCTCATGGTTATTCTGTCGTTGGTGTCGATGCACTAAAACTATTTTGGCAACATCGTTCCGTTGAACGTAGTGCTAAAGATCTTACTCATTTAATGCAAGAATATCGGGATAAATGGGGCGTTAATAAATTTATTTTAGCTGGTTATTCATTTGGTGGTGATATCTTACCTGCACTATACAATCGATTATCCAAAGACGATCAAGAAAGTGTACAAGCTTTAATTATGATTGCCTTTTCAAAAGACGCTAATTTCGAAATAGAAGTAAGTGGCTGGCTTGGTCAATCTGGCGATGAAATGAAAACCGCGCCGGAAGTAAATCAGATTCCAGCAAATAAATTATTTTGCATCTATGGTGAAGAAGAAAAAGAAGATACCGGTTGTCTACAGCCAGAGATGAAAGGAGAGGCTTATAAATTACCTGGTGGTCACCATTTTGATGAAAACTATACGCATCTCGGTCAAATCATTATGGAAGCGATCGATAAACGCATAACACCTTAAAATAAGCAAAAAAGGGGCAATAGCCCCTTTTAGTGATTCACCTGATTTATAAGATCAATGCTTGCTGATTCTGATTTTTCCTTCTGATAACAATACCCCAATGAGGGTTGATAACGTACCGATAGCCGCGATCCAAGTAAAAGGCTCATTTAAAATAACGACTGCAGCAATAATGGTTAAAATTGGAACTAAATACAGATAGATACTAATTTTTACTGCACCAACTAATTTCACCGCATAATTCCAGGAAGCAAAACAGATAGCCGAAGCCCCTACGCCTAAGAATAGAATATTAAAAAGATTAGCCGTGTGCGTGAAGCGCTCCAGTCCCCATTTGAAATCAAACAGATACAACGCTGGTAACATCATCACTAAACCATAAAAAAAGAAGCGTCGTGTTAATAAAATCGTATTGTATCCATAATGACTGCATTTTTTAGTCAAAATTGAATAACATGCCCAAAACAAGCAGGCACCTACCGCAAGCAGATCACCCAATGGATTAAGTGACAGTACAAATTTACCATTCAAACTTATTAATCCAACGCCGAAGATTGCAAACAAACACCCGATATAAAATCGCTTAGCTGGCCGTTCAGTTTTTAAAAAGAAGATTGATAAAAGTGCGGTAAACACGGGTGCTAATGTGGTAATCACCCCTACGTTTGAGGCAGTGGTATAAGTTAAGGCAATATTCTCACATAAAAAATAACAGGTTACACCACAAAACCCGGCACACAAAAACATTAACTCTTGCTTTAAACCTTGCCAAGCAAAGATCCGTGGCGCTAAAATCCAAAGCGTTAAATAACCCAACCCAAACCGGTAAAATAAGATTTCAATAGGTTTAAAATCGATTAACAATACTTTGGTGGCAATAAAAGTGGTTCCCCAAAGAAACACTGTCATCAAAGCAATCAGATGCCCTCTTGTCCTCAATGAAAATAGCATTTAAGTTCTTACTCTCCATCTACTATTTATATGTTAATCATTTCCCTATCATTTGGTTGTCAGATTGGACATACAAAAAATAAAAATATAGGAAAAAGGCTTGGTCATGATAAAAATATCACTATTTTAATAGAAATTTAAGATCGGCTAGATTAACTTGCTGCTAATCTTTTTTCAATATGTTTCCATACATCAATTATTTAGGTAGATTATTTGAATATTAGAAAAGCGTGCAATTGAATTAGTAAAAGCAGTAGATAAAAAAAATCCACTCAAAAATTGAGTGGAAGGCAAAAAATGAATTAACGTAATCTGAATATATAGACAGACTAAATCATAAAAAGTTCCAAATAATTTCAAAAAAATTTAAAGTTTTTATATAAATTATTGTATGCGATTGATTTATAAATATTTATTTGTTGAATTTTTTTATATATAAAATCACTTAAAATGAATTATCATAACCTTGATACAAGCTAATTGGTAAATTAGTTATGCTTTGATAGGGTTCACCATTAATCATTGCTAACAGTATCGATACTGCATTTTGGGCAATTTGTAGAATTGGTTGACGGATTGTAGTTAAAAACGGCATATGTTGTAGAGTTAATTCAGCACCATCAAATCCAACTACTTGTAATTGCGAAGGTAAAGATAATCCACAATCTCGCGCAGCATTAATTGTTGCAATCGCTGATGAATCATCAGCTAATACTCCATCAATAGTTTGGGACTGTAACCGTTTTTTAATTAACTGATATTTTTCTTCATAACTAATTGAAAAATCCATATCAAGTGTAATTGACTTAAGACCTGCAACTTGAATGCTATCTTTGTAAGCTTGATACCGTTTATTAGCATCCATATCAACTTGTTTATCATTTGTAATCGAACCAATATAAAGAATTTTCTTACAACCATTTTTTATTAAATGTTGGCTAGCTAGAAGTCCTCCTGCATAGTTGTCACATGAAATAACAGGTATTTTTTCATTTATTTTTCGATCTATCGAGACGATATTCAGATCGGGTATTAGGTAATCAGCTAAATTTTCATTCATAGAGTTAACTATGACTCCTTCAACCTGATGACGCCTTAGCATCGATAAAAAATTTTTTTCCTCTTCTTGATTATGATGACTGTTGCAAATTAATATTTTATAACCTTGGCGAGATAATATTCTTTCTAAATAACTGATTAATTCCATTTGGAATGGATTAGTTAAACTTGGAAAAATCAAGCCTATTAAATTACTTTTATTATTTGATAATGAACGTGCTAATTCATTAGGATAGTATCCCAACGTTTCCATTGCTTCTTGCACACGTTGACGAGTTGTTGCACTAATATATCCACGATTATTTAATACCCGTGAAACAGTAGTAGCGGAAACACCCGCTAGTTTAGCAACATCATCTCTGCTTAATTTCATAATCATCCTTTAACTATCATTAATATTATAACGAGATAATTATAATGCTTTTTATAATGACGTAAATCATTCAGTTGATTTGTAATTTTAAGATCAAATTTTTTAGTGACATTCATCACAAAATCACTTCGGAATAAGTGATATCCCTCACAAATTTTGCATTCTAATTGTGGACGCGGTTGACATATGAACGCGGTTGACATGAAATGAAATAAATTATTCAAAAGTGAATGACAAAGAAATGTCATTTATTCACATATAAATAAAAGGAGTAAAAAATGCAAAAATTACATTATCAACCAAAAGGCTTCTGGGTTGGCGATATTATGCCATTTGGAAAAGACGGGGTTTTTTATCTTTATGATCAACGCGACAATCGCAACCCTTGCCCTTTTGGTGAACCGTTTGGATGGTCACTTGCCACTACGACTGATTTTGTTAATTACCAAAATTTGGGAGATTCTATTAAAAAAGGTGGTGAACAAGATGTCGATCAATTTATCTATGCTGGATGTGTCTTCGAAGCAAAAGGTAAAGGACATGCTTTTTATACAGGTTACAACCGCAATTGGGAGAAAGAGGGAAAAACATCACAAGTATTATTACATGCTTGGAGCGACGATTTTAAAACATGGCATAAATCCTCGCAACTTATAACACTAACACCACAACCTGGTTATGACATTAGTGATTGGCGAGATCCCTGGGTAATTTGGAATGATGAAAAGCAAGAATATTTATTGATTCTAGGCGCAAGATTAAAAGGACCGAAAACAGAACAATCTGGTCGAGTTGTTGCTTTTACATCAAAAGATTTAAAAAATTGGCAATTCCAAGGTGATTTTTGGGTAGCGGGTAAATATACCATGATTGAAATGCCTGACTTATTCAAAATTGGAAATTGGTGGTATTTGATTTATACCGAATATAGCGATCAAAGTAAAACTCGCTACGTCATGAGCCAATCTTTAGAAGGTCCATGGATCACCCCTAACGACGATGCCTTTGATGGGCGAGCTTACTATGCAGCAAGAACCGCTTTTGACGGTAAACGTCGTATTCTTTTTGGTTGGGTACCAACAAAAGAAGATAATGATGATTTAAAAAATTTCCAATGGGCAGGAACTTTTGTACCTCATGAAGTTTATCAAAAAGCTGATCATACACTTGGTGTAAAAGTAGTGGATAGTTTATGGAATGCTTTTATTCATCCCCAAAAAATTGATGATTTTTCAATTAATTCTCCTTACGCACGTCAAGAACAATTATTAATTGAAAATACAGGCAAAACATTCCGTTTTTCAACGACAGTTAAATTCAGTAAAGGTACTCGAGATTTTTCCATCCGTTTGATGAAAGATAAACATACTGGCGAATCATATGATTTTATTTTTTCGCTTGTTGATAACCGATTAACTTTCGATAAAACCCCTTGTTATCCTTGGTATCGCGTGATGAATAAAGGTTTAGAGCGCCCTATTCATCTTGAAGCGGATCGTGAATATGAGTTACAGATTATCGCTGATGATACGCTATTTACTTTATACATAGATGGTACTGCGCTAAACGTTCGTGGTTATGATCAATTAGGAAATAGCTTGGCAATCGCCGTCAGTGATGGAACTTTAAGCTGTAAAAATAATTCTTTTTCAAATGAAGGATGTTTTCCAGAAAAATGGTAATCGTGCCTATCAGGTCACTTAACTATCAGGTTAGATGATCATCATGATCAAGGCTTTCATCAACTATTTATGATCAAAGCCTTAATTTAGATAGGCGATTATCTTCAGTAATTTAAATATGGAAAATTCATTGGAGATATCATAATGAATACAACAGTAATTGATAACAATGGTCATATGGCTGACCATGACATCTCATTTAAAGAAAAACTCGCTTATGGACTAGGTGATTTTGCAACAGGCTTTTCGGGTGTTACCGTTGGAACCTTTGCGCTTTACTATTATACCGATATTGTGGGAGTTTCAGCTACTTTACTAGGAGCTGTACTACTATTTTCACGTGTTTTTGATGCTGTGATTAATGTCGTTATGGGTTTTATTGTTGATAGAACAAAAAGCAAACATGGCAAAGCTAGAGCATGGATTTTATGGTCGACAATTCCATTTGGTTTATCTTTGATAATGGTATTTAGTGCACCAGAAAATTGGAGTGAATTTGCATTATTAATTTTTGCTGCCATTACGCTCAATATACATTGGATTATTTACACTTCAAGCAATATCCCTTATGGCACGCTAGCAGCATTAATGACCCAAAACTCTTACCAACGCAGTCGATTAAATACTTATCGTATGCTTTGCTATTTTGCAAGCATGTTAATCATTCCGTATATTACACTACCTTTAGTCGAATTTTTTGGTGGAGGTGAACGCGGTTGGCAGTTTACCATGATAATTTATGCCGCAATTTTAATTTTTACCTTTTTCTATACTTTTTTTAATACTAAAGAGCGGATTAAACCAATTAACCAATTTAAGTACAATGCGCCATCACTTGGTGTTTCATTAAAAACTCTTTTAGCAAATAAGTATTGGGTCACAATGTTCTTCACCATGTTAGTAAGTTTTAGTATTTTAGGACTAATCAATGGTGTGGGTGTTTACTACGCAAAATATCTTTTGGCCGATAGCCAACTTATCGGTTTAATCAATATGGCTTTTGCACTACCGTTAGTTGTAGTATTAATGTGCTCAGCTTATATTTTAAAAATAATGAGCCGTTTAACATTTATAATTGTTGGTATGGCAACCATTATATTAGGTAGTATTATCATGGCAATTGCACCTCATGATACCTATATTGCAATAATTGGAACTATCTTACGAGGAGCAGGTTTTGCACCTATTATGGGAAATGCATATTCTATGCTAGCCAATACCATCGATTATGGCGAATGGAAATTTGGCATTAGAAATGATGGACTAGTCTATAGTGGAGGGAGCTTTAGCGCGATATTAGGCAGTGGTATTGCTTCCGGAGGAATTGGTTGGATATTAGGAATGGCAGGATATATTGCGACAGATATTGCTAATCAACCTGAAAGTGTATTAACTACTTTACAAGTATTATTTATTTATGCACCCTTAGTATTAAGCGCAATCACCATTATATTATTACGGTTTTATACCTTAGAAAAAATTTATCCTGATATCATCAAAGAACTAGCTCAAAGAACACATAATGTCTATTAACCAGCTAAACGGAGGGATTGATAAATCTGTTATTATTCCCTCTACTTCATCGATTGGCTAAATATTTAAAAACAATCCTAAATCAAAATAATATACAGTTTTCACTATTTGATATTAACTATTCAATTCAGAGAAAACAAAAAAAGCATACCATTAATATCGCTATTTTAAAACCTGCAAGACCAATGGAAAGATAGATAAATCCAGAAATAGGTTAACTTGTATTACTACTTGAATTCACCTATAATGCCCTAATATTACTTATACCACAATTGGGGCTGATTCTGGATTCGACGGGATTTGCGAAACCCAAGGTGCATGCCGAGGTGCGGTAGGCCTCGTAAATAAACCGCAAAAAAATAGTCGCAAACGACGAAAACTACGCACTAGCAGCTTAATAACCTGCATAGAGCCTTCTCTCCCTAGCCTCCGCTCGTAGGACGGGGATAAAGAGGAGTCAAACCCAAACGAGATCGTGTGGAAGCCTTGCTTGGGGCGGAAGCATTAAACTTAATCAAGCTAGTCTATCGGTAGCGTGTTTGTCCGCAGCAGGTAGGCGAAATTCAAAGACAAACTACGCATGTAGTACCAAGGATGTAGAGATTTCGGACGCGGGTTCAACTCCCGCCAGCTCCACCAACAATTTTTCCAAAAACGTTCATAAAAAGTATTAAGACAGTGTTTCATTTTTTATACTTTAAAATCATTTAATTTCATCGTTCATCGAAAGCTTCACACATTAGCTCATCAGCTCAATTTAGTCTAGCAATAGAAACATAATATAAACCTCTCATATTTTAATAAATTGGTTTATATACCTTATAAATATCGAGATCAACCACATAATCTACTTGAATGCGTTCATCATATGGATAAATATAATAACCATAACGAGCACAGAAAATAGATATAAAATCGCCTAAGTCACAATCGGCTAATACCGCCATCACTCGGTGTTTTAATTGTGCAACAGATGACACTAAGCCAGAGAGTAATGAATCTCCATAAAAACTTTCTATTTTAATTAACATATAAGTCTTTTATTTAATCTTTTTAACGACAGTTTCAGGGTTAATTGATAGTAATCGAGCAATATGCACAAACTCCACCACATCTAATTGGCGTTCTCCACTTTCAACCTTGGCAATAAAAGAT
This sequence comes from Gilliamella sp. B3023, assembly GCF_026536845.1. Classification (NCBI taxonomy): domain Bacteria; kingdom Pseudomonadati; phylum Pseudomonadota; class Gammaproteobacteria; order Orbales; family Orbaceae; genus Gilliamella; species Gilliamella sp. B3023. The sequence goes on along the minus strand of NZ_JAFNNH010000003.1, from coordinate 15,003 downwards.
TGTGGCCGATTTAATGCTTGTGCTAGTTTTTCTTGGGTTATGTTTTGCTTAATTCTTACTTCTTTCAGTGTATGAATAACAAGCCTATATTGTTCTAAATAAATGGATGTCATCACAATTATGAAGCCGTTAAACTCACAAACGCATTAGGCTTTTGTTTTTTTAGCTTGTTATATTGAATAATAAAATCGGCTAATTCATCATCTTCAGCATAAAAATAAGCGCTAGGTACATCAAGAACTTTTGCGAGACGTTTTACAAGAGTAAAATCAGGTGAATGAACTTCATTTTCATAAGAACTAATGCGGGAACTTGCTGATTCTTCGTCTAACCCTGCTTTCACTCCAAGTTCAGTTTGTGTCAGATCTGCATTAATTCTAGCTATTTTTAATCGCTTACCAATCATGATTATTGCTGCTCATTTTATATAGTTTTGATTAATAATTATCCTCTTCTTCGATTTGAATTTCGTAATGGAATGCTTTAATAAATCATGTATAACTTGAATTTTGATTTTAATTTAATCATAATTAAAGCTTTACATTAATAATTCATGTAATTTATGATTTTAGGAGGTATTATGAATAGCAAAAAGGACTGGCATCCTGCCGATATTATTGCAGCAATGAAAAAGAAAGGAACAACGCTATCTGCGTTATCTAGACAATCTGGCTATGCACCTTCAACACTGGCCAACGCACTTGTACGTCCATGGACAAAAGGCGAGCTGATTATTGCCAATGCATTAGGTGTAGAGGCTAAACGGATTTGGCCCTCTCGTTATAAAAAGAAAATTCGGGCATTGCGAATTAAAAAATGTGAATAGAAACAATTTAATATCTATTACGGACAATACTAAAAAGTCGGGGGCAATAAAATGCATGGCTTAAGGCACGCTTACTCTTTACACGATAAAAAACGTTTACTGGTTGGAAATCACCGAAAGCAAGGGGATTAACTAATAAATAGCTAATACCTAGTAGTAAAACAAGATCAATAGGCTCGGTAGATAATTAGCGTAGATTTTATAAATAAGCGGATTAATGTTGTTAGGGTTTATTTGAGGAAATGAATATTTTTATGTTTAATATCTGAAAGATAGATAGAATTTAGTTATAACATTATTCCTAGCTATTCTTATGGTATTATATTCATATTAAATCCTCATATACTGTAAAATTATAAATGATATTTATTGATGAAGTAGATTCGATAAGAATTTCGGCCGGTAAAAAGCTTGTAAGCACAAAAAAAGGAGAACTAGGGCAGTTTTTTACGTCTGCACCTATCGCATTATTTATGTCTTCACTATTTAGTAAATTGGAATCTAATATAACTTTACTGGATCCCGGATGTGGTTCTTGTATTTTATCCGCAGCTTTTATTAATGAATGTTTCAGAAGAGGTAAAACTTCATCCTTAAAAATCGATGCTTATGATATTGAAAGTAACATTAAGAAAGAGGTATTACAAACAATTAATATTTGTGAAAAAAAAGCAAATAAACTGGGCGTTAAATTACAAGCTCAATTTATTTTAGGCGATTTTATTCGCCATTCGCGAGATCTGTTTATCAATAATAAAAATAATTCAGTAGAAATTGAATCTTATTCACATGTAATCATGAATCCACCGTATAAGAAAATAAACAAAAATAGCGAGCAAAGTAAATTACTTACTGAGATAAATCTCAATAGTATTAATTTGTATTCCGGTTTTATTTCAATAGCCATAAAAAGATTAAAAAAATATGGTGAGCTAGTTGCAATTATTCCGCGTTCATTTTGTAATGGCCCTTACTATAAATCCTTGAGAGAACAAATATTAAATGAAACTGCCATAAAGCATATTCATATTTTTGAAAAAAGGAACAATGCTTTTTCAGAAGATGGAGTATTACAAGAAAATATTATTATTCATTTAATTAAAGGGGCGGAACAAGGAAATGTTACAATCACTTCTAGTCCTAATTCTGACTTTAGCATAGATGAAGAAAGTAAGACATTAACTGTTCCTGATATGACAATTAGAGAAGTAGAGTTTAATACGGTTATACATTCAAATGACAAGCATAAATTCATTTATATTACTGCAAATGATAGAGATCAAAATACTCTCAATCATATAAAAACATTTAATAGCTGTTTAAACGATTTGAATATTTCTGTTAGTACTGGAGCTGTTGTTGATTTCAGATTGCGAGAAGAACTTAGAGAAAATCCCGAAAAAAATAGTGTTCCTTTAATCTATCCAATACATCTTAAAAACACAGTTGAATGGCCTAAAAAATCAAAAAAGCCTAATGCAATAATGGTTTCCGATAAATCAAAGCCATACCTTTGGAAAAATGATGGCTATTATGTAGTTGTTCGACGATTCAGTAGTAAAGAAGAAAAACATAGAATTGTTGCTTCTATATATGATGGTAGTATTAAAACAGAAATGATTGGATTTGATAATAAATTAAATGTATTTCATTTTAATAAAAAAGGAATAAATAAAGAACTTGCTTTTGGTCTGTATGTATATTTGAACTCAACATTACTAGATAAATTCTATAGATTATTTGGTGGGCATACTCAAGTTAATGCAACAGACTTGCGTAATATTATATATCCCGACTTAGATAGTCTCTATAGAATTGGTTCTCAAATAAAGAATACCAATTTGTCTCAGCAAGATATCGATAATTTAATAGAAACGGAAATTTATAATATGACAGGAAAGAAAGATAACAATGTTTTGCTAATGCAAGAAAAAATAGATAATGCCCTTGAAATTATAAAGTTATTAGGGCTGCCAAGGACTCAACAAAATGAACGCTCCGCACTTACTTTATTAGCATTATTAAATCTTCACAGTGAAAAAACATGGGAAGAAATAGAGTGCCCAATGAAAGGCGTCACACCAATAATGGATTGGTGTAAGAGTGTATATGGAAAAGAGTATGCTCCAAATACTCGTGAAACTTTTCGCCGACAAACCTTACATCAGTTTGTGAGTGGTGGCTTATGTTTATATAATCCAGATGATCCTAGCCGTGCGGTGAATAGTCCCAAAGCTTGCTATCAGATCACTGAAGAATTATTTAATGTTTTAAAAACATACGGAACCCCTGATTGGGAAAAGCAATTAGATAGTTGGTTAAAAAATAAAGAAACATTAATCTCCAAATATGCAAAGCAAAGAGATATGAAGATGATTCCTCTTACTTTAGATGATGGTACTGAGGTGAAATTAAGTCCGGGTAAACATAGCCAATTAATACACGATATTGTTGTTGAATTTGGTCCTAGATTTATTCCAGGTGCACAAGTTATTTATTTGGGCGATACAGGCGCAAAAGAAAACTTTTTTAGAAAAAATAATTTAGAAAAACTTGGTGTAGTTGTTAATAGAAAAGGCAAACTGCCTGATGTCGTGCTCTATTGGCCAAAGAAAAATTGGCTAATTCTTGTAGAATCAGTTACATCTCATGGTCCTGTTGATGGTAAAAGACATGAAGAATTAGCTCACTTATTTAAGAAATCTATAGCAGGTTTAGTTTATGTTACAGCTTTCCCTGATAGAAAAATTATGGGTAGATATTTAAGTGAAATTTCGTGGGAAACAGAAGTATGGGTTGCTGAAGCACCTACACACATGATTCATTTTAATGGTGATAGATTTTTAGGTCCTCATAATCAATAAAAGGGAATTATATGCCTGAACAACAAATAAAAAAGCAAAATGAGCTCTTAACGGAAGAGGTCCAAATAGCTCGCAAGGAAGTAAAAACAGATAATTTAAGTATGTCTATAGGTGAAATTATCAATTTATATCATGACGGTGATATTGAGCTTAAACCGGCTTATCAAAGACTTTTTCGTTGGGACAATGAACATAAATCGAAATTTATTGAATCAATTATTTTAGGAATCCCTTTACCTCCAATCTTTGTTGCACAACAACAAAATGCAGAGTGGAGTGTGGTCGATGGCTTACAAAGACTTTCTACAATTTTACAATTGGTTGGAGAGCTAAAGAACGAACAAGGTGAACTTATAACCCCATTAATCTTAACCTCAACCAAAAAACTACCATCAATTGAAGGATTAACTTGGTTTACTTTATCTGAAGATATTAAAAGAATTATTAAGCGTTCCAAATTGAACTTCAATATAATTCTAACTGAGAATAGTATTCAAGCACAATATGAACTATTCCAACGATTAAATACTGGGGGACTACACTTAGAACCACAAGAAATTAGAAATTGTCTAATTATGATGCTAAATGAAGATTTCTATGAAAAATTAGAACAAATAAAAGGGTACAGTTCATTTACAGGTTCTTTAAATATTCATGAAAGTAAATCCTCTATAGAATACCATACTGAATTAATTCTTAGATATTTTATATCAAAGTTTAATCATATAGATTTTCGTAAATACAAAATGAGTACTGCTCTTTTGAGTGATTTTATTGATGAAGAGACAATAAACTTAATAAATAACCCTGATTTTAATATCGATAACGAAATAATTATATTTAAAAGAGTTTTTGACTTGATGTACAGTAGATTAAAAGAAAATGCTTTCAGAAAATTCAACGTAACAAAAAATGAATTTGAAGGGCCATTTAATGTTTCAAGTTTTGAAGCCATAGTTAGTGGTGTTGCATTAAATATTGATAAATTGGAAAATCTTTCAGAAGAACAATTTATAAATAAAATACAGTCACTATATCAGGATGAGGCTTTTATCAACTTATCTACTCGAGGCAAAAAAGCGCTTCCAAGGATTCAAGGTATGATCAAGTTTTCTAGAGAATTTTTTAAATGAAATGTGAGCAATTTACCAATTATCTTGAGGAAGATTTAGCTTGGCGTAAAAAAGAACTATCATCACTTATTCTAATCGCAGAAGGGCATGAGGATAATAAAGCTATATTAAAATCAATTATCCTACTATTATATGCTCATTGGGAAGGTTATATAAAAAAAAGCAGTAAAATTTATCTCAAATATATTGCTGAATCAAAAAAAAGAATTAGCGAATTAACGCAGAACTTCAAAGCTGTTTCATTGAAAAAAATGATTGCACAGTGTATTGAAAATAATGAGCACCTGACTCTCCAAAATGAAATAACTATTATCAATAAATTAGAAAAATTAGAAAACATTAACTTTAACGTTGACATTGATGTTGATAATGACCATGACTCTTCCATTATTGATACAGCTGGAAATCTAACACCTAAAAGATTAAAGAATATTCACGCTATCATCGGTCTAAAATATAAACCACCTCTACAATTGAAAGAAAACCACATTAATGCTCACTTATTAAAAAATAGAAATTTAATTGCACATGGCGGGAAGTATATAGAAAAGGAAGATGAAGATTTTTCATTGGAACTTGAAGAAATAAAAAAACTTAGAGATATTGTTTTGTCAATTATAGACAATTTTAAGGATGAATTAATCGAATATGTTGAAAAAGAGTATTTTTTGCATATAAAATTAAATCAAGTAGAAACTTATCAAAGAGAGCGGGAAGCTGCGCTTGAAAGTACATTTCATAATATTGAAAGTCGATACAAGAGATAATTAGATGCAATGATAAAACATTCTAAATTTATTGACTAGCAAATAAATAATATCCATAATTAATTACGTGAGAGCATGTCTATTCCTCACCAGAAACATGACATGAAATAGATTTAAAAAACAGGATTAAAATTTTAAAAGTTAATTAAAATCAATTAATTAAGAATAAGCATTCTACTTACAAACCATAAATATCAATAAAGACGGTTATTTATTATTTATAGTCAAGTTTATTTCTTTGTTTCTATGGTATTAAATACTGGTGGAATCGTTAACTTAATTGAATAACATTCAGCACTGTTTTTCCTGATATAAACAATATCCTTACGTTTCTCACCACAGTCAGAAATAGGAAAAGCATCAGCGATAATATAATAATCCCTCAATTCATCGGCAACATAAAATAATGGAAGAATGATACTAAACATTCCTATCATCACAAATGGTGCAAAGCAAAACTCAATTGATTGTGTCTTTTTTCTATCCTTTGTAGTGTAAAAATTAAGAAATCCCCACCATGAAGATTTTATTTGATAAGGAATAAAATAGAATAGAAAAATTAAGATGACACCTATGCACAATGCAACTAAAGTAGCATATATACTAACAGAGTAATTTAAATACTCAGGATTGATGTCATAGATATAGCTTAATGATTTCTCGGCATAAATGCGAGCAAAAAAAAATAAAACACCAAAACTAAGTAAAAGTTTCCACCATTTTTTTATACGTGATAATAATTGTTGATAATGAGTAACAATATAAATAATAGTGGGAATATAAAAGATAATTCCAGCAATAACATAATATTGATTTGCTAACAGATAAAGTATTACAAAACACCAAAATAGTTTTAGTGGCATGTTAAAAAAACTATTTCTATTTAAATAATCACTTATTTTGTTCCACATACTATTTATTATTCCTCATGTAGAGCGTAGCTTCTTACAACACCTGCTTTACCAAACTCATAATATATTCTAAATTCTTAGTATCAGTTACCGTCAACTCATAATCACCCGTCGCCCAATGACCAACATTAGAAACGTCTTTTGTTAATTTTTTAGGATCGTCAAGATTGCCTTTTTTAGCATTAATCCAGATTTTTAATGATTTATTTTGTAAGTGTATAGAGACAATATTATTTTTACCTTGTTTAAATGCAATATAAAGTTTTTTAGGTGAAATTTCTAGATCTGTCGATAACGCCAAAATAGCATTCTTAAAGCTTTCATATAGCTCTAGAACATCATCTGATTTATCATTCAAATGATAATCTTCATCATAAACAACTAACGCTTTAGTTACTTTATCTAATGCCGAATCTTTAGTATGTTGTACTTGTTTAATACTTGGCGCTGACTTAGAACGTTTGATTGGGTTAATCGAAATTAAGTCATTATCAAACCGTTTAATTTCCCATAGTTCTATGGCTAAATCTTTAAAGTTAGTCGATTGTTTTTGATAGTCAGTAAACGCAGGAGAAACAAAAATAATTTTACTTTGCGACCAATCAATTTGATGACGTTTTAAATTCGCTTGGCAAGATTCATTATACTCGACAATAAAATCAGCCTGATAATCCAGCATAAGATTTAGGTAGGTCACACCCTGATCGATAACACTAAAATTACGTTCACGTTTATATTCAATAATGACAAACGCATTTGCTTCGGTATCATAAGCCAAGGTATCGATGCGATAATCTTTAATTTTAAATTCAGATTTTACAAAGGTTAAATTACCAATAATATCTAAATTATGTTCAAATAATGACTGGATCTCTTTTTCTAGTTTGAACGGCTTTTCTTTTAAGATAGTCAATTTTTGATTTTTATTTCCGAAAATTTGCATTATTACATCCTAATCAATTACATCACTTTTCATAGAATAAACGATTCCATGTTTTTTTGCATTATCCATAAAAATATTATATATATTAAAGCAGGAAACAAAATAATAAAAAATGGCCTTTATCTTGCAAGATTTTATAGCAACATGTCTGATTGTGGAGTGGTAATTATTACAATCCATGAAAATAAAGAAAATGGTGGAGATTATGCTCGTTACTACCAAGGTGAAATTAAAGGATCTAAGATAAATCTTCGTGTTACTCTTAATAATACACAAACAACCTCAGGATTTGCTAATTTAAAAAAATTTTAATTTGGACTTAAACATTAGAGATGTCTGACTCAAATTCAATAGCAACAGGTAATTTATTTGGTACTTCACAGTTAAAGATTAACATTCAGTTAAAATTTTGCTGATTTAGTTAGATTTTAGTTAGTTATTTAAAAACCGCTCAACTTCGTTTTTTTTCAAAATTCAACGAATAATCATTCTTTTGTTACAAAAACAAACTTTTATTTATTTTATAAACAACTATCTTGCACAGATATATTTTAAAGAAGCTTTAGTGATCGCTTCCCCTAAAACCCCCCCAATCTTTTTTAATCAACAATAACCCGTCCATGTAATGGCTGAATTGGGCGATTATTATCATGGTGCATGATCGAGTGGAATTTTTCGATTTGTTCTGCTGAAGCTTGGGATTGTTGCTGTAACACGATCCATCTTACCCCTTCTGTACATGGAGGTGTTGTTAACGATCCGCTAAAACGGTAATAATTCAATTCCTTTGGGAATAACGCTTTAATATCAACGGCGTTTGCTAAAATGGCGCTTTTTCCTGATTCTGTGGGCATTTGTTGCCATGCTTTTGCTAATTCTGAATTAGTCTCACCTTTATTAAACATTAATGCGATTACGGCCAATTCATTATCTTTGTTTTTATAAACAAAGTGTGCTGCCATTGGAAAATATTTACCTTTAATGGTGTTTTCACTCGGTGTATGGAAATGAAATTGTTGTAATGTGAATATTTCATCGTCTATTTCTAATTGGTTATTTCCGGAAACATCGATCTCAATAGTATGGCCGTTGTTAATAATATTTTGCTGACCGGCTTCAAAAGTAAGTTTAAGCTTGCTATGTTCTGTTTTTAATACATGATCAATATTGATTGGCGATTGATTTTTACCATTTTCACAAGTTGAATATTCCGGTGAAAGTTTTCCCCAGTTTTCTGGTTTTTCCTGTCCTTCATACCCCCAATGTGGGTGATGTTCTGCTGCGGCGCAAGATAAGCTTGCTAGCATAAACATTGCGATAATTGCGTTACGTTTCATGTTTGCCTTCAATGAGAATTAAATTTCAGTGTATAAATTTTATACCTCATTTATAAAGATGTCTCAATAAAATATATTTTTTTGCCTCGAAATCTAAATAAAAAGCCTTGAACATACTTCTTGTATTATTCCCGCTAATTTTCAATAAATTAAGTGTGATTGATAGTGCAGATATTCTTATTTTATTTCATCAAAATGAGCAAGTCTTATCAAAATATCAAAATTGTAGATGAAAATAATACTGGAAAAATGTATGGCTAAACCCAAAAGGTAAATAGTTTTAGCTTGATGCATGTATTTATGAAGTAAAGATTCAATTAAAAATGAAATACCGAGTTAATAATCACCCTAGCTCTCCTATTAAGGATGAAACCACCGATCATTTTATTGTAATAGTGAGAATGAGGAATGATTCAGCTAGAAAATATTTATTATTTTATGATAATGCTATTGGAAATAAAAACGTAGGTGCCTTCAATGAAAATAAATTGTATTTTATATGCAAAAAATATAAAGTTGAAGGTGTAGCTAATAAAAGAAATACTTATTTTTCACCAACCGGATATAAAAAAATATATAGTATCCCAAATAAGAAAATCTAAAAGAAAATGAAAATAATAGCTCTCTGTTTACTTGTTCCCTTTATCGCTAATTGCAGCAAAGGAAATGTGTCTAACGCCATTAAAAAAAATATAGAATCAGAAGAAGTAAACTTCATTCTTAGTAATTCCCTCACCCTAATAAATGGTGAAAAAATCTCATTATCAAATATATATGCTATACCTAACAATATAGATTCTATACAAGTGGATAATGTGCAATTTGAAGCAACATTATCTGATTATTGTGGGAAAGGAAACTATATATATGATGAAGAAAAAATGGATGGTTTTTTACCTAAAAAACTCAAATTTATCCTTTATTATCAATATAAAAAAAATAATACAGAACCCACTGCATTTAACTTTAAACAAGATAATGCAAATCTTTACTTAACCGTTACTAACCATGAAATAATTACAAAATATTGTAGTAAAACAAATATACGAACACGAAATAACGCATTTTTATTAAAGGTTTATTCAAACGGAGCTAGATATAATTTACTGGCGATTAATGATATAAAAAGTATCGATGAAATATGATACTTAATAAGATGGATAACGTGATGAAAAATAAAATAAGTTACTTTTTTATTATAGTATTACTATGTAGTTGTAGTAATAAACAATCAAATAACGAAAATTCGGAAGTTGGTTTCATTAATGAAAAAAAGAATATAAATGAAACAGCTAATACAAAGTCACCCATTATTAAAGATAATTTCGGAAATACTTATATTTTAGATATTTTCAATGTTTTTTCACAGAAATTAATTTTGCAATCCGAAGTTTTTTTTATAGATTATCTAAATACCTATGATCAAGTATTTGAAATTTCTTTGATAAATAAATTGGATTATGTCATTGTCGAAATACAAAACAGAATTGGTGTTAGCGCCTATGAGCTATTTATTCGAGAAAGAAATAATAAGTTGGAAATTTTCAAACAAACTGGTTGGGATCGTATATCTTATAAATTTGAAATAGCAAAAGATGATTATGATAATACAAATGCAAATTTGATCTGCTTAAGTCAAGAGATAAAACCAATAAATGGCATCATAAAAATCCCTGATGATTTAAATTTTACCAATGAAAATACAAAAGACTGCTTTGCCTGCCCACAACAATATACTACTGAAGAGTGTTTACAAAAAAAACAGTCGGGTGAAAAATTTAATTGGAAAGAATAAGAGGAAAGAGATATCACATATTTCTAATCCATGTAATGAATTAAATGAGAAACACATCATCAAAACAACCACAAAAATGTTTACTGGATAATGTTGTTCTTATTCATTGCTATGCTTTTAAGTCTGAAAATATTTTACTTAAAAGCTGAACTAGCAAAAAATAATAGTCACGTTTTTCTTTTTGGCATAGTCTAATACTTTTTGGAAAACTCCTTTCATATTTTGAACTTGAAGGAAAATTTCTTCTGAAAGTTCTGCTCCGTTTAGTTTTGCGTTGGAATATTTTGCAGTATTATCAATATAATTTTTCACGGTTTTCTCCATTACTTTCCCTAACGGTGGAATTTTCGGTTTATTACTTCTTTATTGGGTAATAATCTAGTCCTTTTATATTATTATTTTTTAAAAGTTGATATAGCTTTTGCGATACAAAGACTTCTTTATAATTTGCATGACCGGAACCAAAATTTTCTTGAGATACAAAAAAATCAAAATTTCCAGGATGATTTTCAAAAGACGGAAAAAATCCTTTATTGTTTAAATGAAACCTAGTAATTTCCCACTCTGGGATATGTGTTTTCTCATCTATATTATTATCATTTATATTTAATTTAGATGAGGATATTCCTTGTGGTAACAATTGAACTACTGTAACTAGAGGTTTTTGATTACCATACCCAATTACACTTTTGCTTTGTATATTTAGTGGTTTAAATATATTTTCATAAATTGAAGGTGTAGTAAAAAATGTATCTTCAAGCCAATATATTGTTCCTATACCTTTTTTATTCCATTTAGGTTCGCTTAATAATGAGATACTTCCAATTTGCTTTCCTCTAATAATTCCAAAATTTTCACTTTTTTTGTTATTTCAAATACGTTATTTAAATAAGGAAAAACATTAAAAGGAAATTTTTCCAATTCATCATTTCCATCTAAGTCTTCTGGTTGAGGATATCCCAATATTTTACTAGATTTAATTGATAAATAATCGGCATTAATTCTTTCGTTTTCTGAAAATTCTGTTTTGGCAACAGTAACATAGTTTTTATAATTGCTTCCGAATATGGATTGAAGTTGCTCGTTCATTTCGTCATTTTCATAGAATGTAAAAGCATCACATCCCACATCGACATAAATATTTATATTTTTTAATTTACGAACTTCTTTTAAGGAAAAATTTTTAAAAAATCGATATTTTATTTCAGCGGAGGTTTGTAGGTATATTTGTTACTACTTCTTGTATTCTAAATAAAACTCTTGATAAATTTTATCTTCTTGTCCAAAACAATGACCTTCTGATTTTGTAAAAGCAATAGAAAAAGATTCAAAAGCTTCATCATATTTTTTTTCCTCATATTCAATTTTACCTTTCATTAAAAAAAATTCACCTGGATGTTGTTTTTGGATATCATCTAGTTTTTTTAACGTCATTAACCATTTTTTAGCTTCTGAAAAATTAATATTATATTTTATGAAAAATGTAATCATTGTTTTTGCTATTCTATAACTTTCTTCCCATTGACTTTTAGGTTCAGGTAATAGATCCCACTTTTCATATTGAAATTTGATAAATTCTGAATAGTGTTTCTTTTGTATGCTATCTCTTGCTTTTAAAACTAATGTATTAATTTTACTTTGTAGTTCTTCCGGTAATTCTATACTTGCCATATTTTATCTCTGTTTTTATTTTAGCGGAGGTTTATACGTTTCGTTTAGCTTTCCACCCCTGCTGCGGTTAATTTTATAATATTCTAATTCATAATTATTACTATCAAGCATCCATTCGCGTACTTCTTTGCTTTTGGGGCCAAATTTTCGTCCTTCTCTGTTCCACCAACTTACGGCATCTTCTATATGGGACATATCCGCATCTTTTATATTTCTCCACTTATTAGAATGTTTATCCCAAAATTCTTTAATTCGCTGATTTCCTGCCTTTCTAATCCTTGCATCATCCTTTCAAATACCTCCCTGCCGATTTTGCTGTTTTTACCGGGTAAGCGAGTTTGCCGACAAAGTAGGTATGCCAATCTTCAACTTCAAAATTATAGACTTTTTTCTTAGTATAAAGAAAATTTTGTCCTTTTACACAATACCATTTTTTATTTTTGGTTTGTATGTGGTATTGTTTGGTAAGGTCGGCGGCGTCTTTCCAGCCTTCTTTGGTGTAAAAAGGGGGGGCGGCGGTGGTTTCAATGGTTTCGTGCTGCGACCAAACCAGATCGCCCTCGCGAATTTGTTCCATTTTTCTAATACCTTACTGCGTGTGAATAGGCGTTTCGACAAGTTTGGTAGAGTTTTCCGGTGTAAACTCAGGTGTTCAAAATCATTATGATCATGAACATTGGGGATTTAATATAGATTTTATACATACTACTATTTAATTAGGAAAATAATGAAAACGATAGCTATACTTTTACTCATTAGCTTTTTGACTTCTTGTGCTTATGCGCATAAAGAGGAAAAAACAAGCATAAACTCTAGCAAAGTCATTGTGTTAGACCATGATCCTGTTTTAATTCAGTTAGGCAGTAAAAAATTAGCATTAAAAGGATTAAACCCTGAAGACTTTTCACTGGTACAAAAAGGTAAGACGCTTTTTATCATTAAAAAGCTGTATCTGGGTATAGATGATCTCCAAATAGAATTTATAGATAACAAGGATCAAGATTTCCTATTAACTGGTGAAATAGAATATGCGGTTTCTCAAAACTTAATTGATGATATTGATAGGGGAAATGTATTTTTACCATTTTCTTTTAAAGAAGATATACTGCTACATAACAATAAAGGTAAATTTATTTTATCAACAGCGATTAAAACTACACCACAGCTAGAAGCCATTTGCCATGAAAGATATTTTGATGAGATCCGAAAAGAGTCTTATTTGGTTCAAAAACAGTTCTATCAGAATGAAATAATCGATAACCCAGAAAAATATAAGGATTGTTGCCCTGAGTATATTGAATATGCAAAAAAGTTTTTATCTAAAAAAGAGCGTGATTTTCACTCATTACAAAGCCTGTTTGTTGAATTTACCTATAAAAAAATAAAGTTAAACATGGGTGATGGTTATCATATCGTCTTTAATAATATTAGTGATTTTGTTCCTGAATAAAAATGAGTGATTATGCGGATTGTATTAGTTTAACTAAATAGAAATAAAATACATACCGTATATAATATTCATTTATCTATTTATAACTTTGGAGAAATCCCTAATATCTATGCATAAAATAATTATTTTACTTACATTGACTCTATGGTTGGGTTGTTCGTATGGGCAACCGATAATAACTTATACACCTGCCACTCCCGACACAGCAAAAGATTTGTCAGGTGCACTTATATCACCACCATTAGGGCAGCGGGCAATACTCCATAAAGCAAAAAACGAAGATTCAATTGCAGAGTTGTACAATAATTTTGTTCATAGATATGGAAGTAGGGATAGCTTTTGTTCCTTACTTGGTTGTGAGGAAACCGTAAATTATAATCCTAAACTTTTTAAAATAGAATATTCAGATTCTGATGAGGTTTTTAGCAGATATAATTTATATAAAGAAGAAGCGATACCTTTTATTATTTCATTCAAATACCTCAAAAAAGGCGATAAAATCTTAAAATTAGCAATACAAAAATCAGAATCTAACAGTTATCTAAATCTATCTATATATCTGTTATCCTTAAAAAATGGAGTACAGGTTGATTCTAGAAGAATTTATTATAATCGCTCAGGAGAAATGGGTTTTACAGATGGTAAAATTTTTTATATAGATGAAAACCTGATCATTTCCACCCGAGACTATTCCTTTACTGAGGACGGAATAACACAAACACCGTTTTATCAATATCAACTAAATGACGAAGGCAAATTTATTCGTTACTATCCTAAAAATGGTAACTATAAAGATAATCAAGAGCAAGGTTTAGTTAAAAACCATACTCGCGAAGGTTTATGGATTGAGAAGAAAGTAAACCATTTAATTGGTACTTCATATTTTGAAGCCGAATATAAAAATGGGTTAATACAGGGTGAAGGCAAGTTTTATAAATTAGAATATAAGTTAAAAGACGGCTCTATTCCCTATTATGTTCCCTATTCTTCTGCTAAAAAAGGCAAACTTTTGTACACAGAAACCTATAAAGACGGTGAGCTTGTCGAACGCAAATTTGTGGATAAACAAATTGATGAATTGAATTAAAGGTTGTGTAGTAAACAAACGATTATTATGCTTATCACTCTCATAATTATGAACGGTGGTAAGTAAACCGATATAAATGAGTAAATTAAAAAGAATAATCATTCAAAACTAATCATTATAATGGCGTTAGTTTTTTTGAAATTTAATAACAAGAGTCCGATAACAAAAGATATGTAACTAGAGTGTTTTTTATGATGATATCCCTAAATAATAAATTGA
>NZ_JAFNNH010000029.1:0-10440 GCF_026536845.1 Gilliamella sp. B3023 | reverse complement strand
CACTACCAGCTATCATCCTGCCGCCTGTAATTTGCGGTGCTCTAATTTCAGTGCCCGCTATTAATCTATCGCCTCGCATAGTACCGGTAGCAATTAAATCACCATCCAAGAACATCGCTGGCTCAACCCATTGTGCGCCGTTATACATCCTGGCTTCTGAGTGAGCAACTTTACCTGCGCCGTCTAATGAGTAGATAATTAATGTGGTATCACGGGCAGGATAAAATCCGAATTCACGATAAAACATTTGAGTAGCATCATCATTGTTAGTTGGGAATTTACCGTCCTGTGTTTGAATTCTAAATAATCCCCCCGCGCCATTTTCTGCAATTAAAGTTTTGGTATTAGCGATGAACATATCGGAACGACCGACCACATTAACCGCATTAACTCCGTACCAGTATTCAGTATCGGGTTGACAATCAACATCAGTAAGTGTCATTGCTCGACCAAGATAATTAGTTTTTGCTTCAACTTCGGCTTTGGTTGTACCTTTGTAGAATTCAAACTGAGTACCCAAACTGGATACAGATGTCATAACAGGGCGCATAGCAACATTAAAACTGCTTGGCGTGAGCACTAAACCCGACGGTTTAGCTGGAGGTAAAATAGAAAATGCAATCGTGGTTTCATCGCCCAGCCGCCCATCTTCTGCTACTCCTCTGACTGTTGCATTGAACTTGCCTTGTTGCAGGTCTGACAGATAATACTCAGTATCATTTACCGTTTCACGGCTAATTAATTTATCATCACGATAGATTTTTACTTCGAATTTCAGATTTTGAATCGTTCTTGGTGTTGACCATGACAAACGAGCTTGATATAGATCGGATTCGGGTATAATTTCAGCTTGTAACTGCTCAACGGGCGGAATTGACCAACCTAAAATACTACCGTTTTCCGCTTCGAATTTAGCGCCGTTATCAACAATTTCTTCTTTCTTAGGCTCGTGTTGTAGCGCAGTAATAGAATAAGTCCCATCATCATTTTCAGCAATAGTCAATGCTTTAAATAATCGTGGTTTTATCTTATTGTCATATAAGCCCCAGACAGAATACTCATCCACATTAACACTATTCAACAAAACAAGCTGATTTGGTTTAATTTGTTCTTGAATTTTGACTTTTTGTAGCTTCATATTTGTGTCCGTGACACTTATATATGCATTTTTCATATTTTTAATGTCAACATCACGATCTAACGTAATGGTGCTACCATTTGTTTCTAAAATTCGCCCGCCGATTGTGGTACCTGCAAAATCATTATCAGCAATACCAATAATGTCGCCCGGAAAGTGACGAATACCTTCTCGCCCCACGCTAAAGGTAACGGTTTGTGTCTCTAATTTTTCAGTTTGAATTAACCATTTCCCAATCCTGTGCGCTTGCCCTCGAGATGTACAGCCGAACGCATCAATTTGTTCTACATTTAATCCAAACCGTTTAATTAACTCATCATCAGCAACGTATTCGGTTGCTGTTTCCCAGTTATTACTTGGGTCAATATAACGCACATGCACCGCCGTATGTCTTGATTTTTGCGATGCTGAGGTATAGTTGAACTGCCCGTCTACCACGTTAGCATTTGCGTAAATTGCCACAGGATCGCTTGGTCTATCCATGACAGCTGTATAATGCATTCCATCCCAAATTGGCATCGCCCGAAATATCGAGCATAAATCATGAATAACATCGTACGCCTGCCGTTGCTCAGTAATGTAGCAATTGCAGGTAAACCGTGGCTCTTTACCGCCAAAGCCGTCGTCAACTAGCTGGTCACAATATTGAGCAATCGTGTATAGTGCAAATTTATCAACACCAAATTGACCGATTCGGTTACCCATTCCGTAACGTATGTTAGTCAAAATATCGTAAAATATCCACGCCGGATTGTTGGTCCAAGCAAGCTTAAAATTACCCGACCAAAAGCCTTTATACTCTCGTATATTTGGGTCGTAGTTGTCGGGTACTTTAACTATCATCCCTTTAATAAGATAATTTCGGCGTGGTACACCACTGAACTGCGATGAATCAAACTTCAAGCCAACAATAGCCGTATTCGGATATGAAAATTTAGTATCATAGATTTCGGTGTATGAACTCCATAGCGTATTATTAACTAACAATGATGATGCGCTATCTGGGGTCTTGCGCACAACTCGAATATTAAACGGTTTTTGTGGTAAATCATCTAAAATGACAGAAGTTAAATATTGTGAGCGTGTTTTTTTATCGATTAAATCAACTTTTTTTGCTGTTTTCCATACGTCATCGACACCTATTTGAACTTCCATTGATACTGATGTTCTATTTATGTTGCCCTTATTGTCTGTTGAGCTTAACGATTGTACACCAACAGTTATACGTATCCTATCAACATTAGGATCAGTAATGGTTCGCACGATTGGCGCTGTTGCTTTTACTTCTAAGTTTACTGGCACTTCGTTTTCTGTTGCTGGAAACCCCTCAAGAGGAGCTTGTGACTGAATACCTGCCGTCCATTCTACTTCAACACCATTGAAATTATATGAACCATCTGGAGCTTGAATTGGTGTATCATTTAATAATACGCTTTGTAGTCCGTTTACTGGCCCCTCTATCTGCCCTTCGCATAATAAATCAATAATGCTTAATTGTTGGCGGGATTTTAGGTTATCTTGAGCTTCCTTTGGTGTTTTTGATTTTTTTGAACCTTTACCCATTTTTCTTTCCTTTTAAGATTTCACCCCATGGAATTGGTGTCGATGTTTTTAATCTATTTTATTTATTCATCTAGTGTTTCAAGCCCTTGTGATAAGACTTTAGAGCCGATTTTTGTTAATCCATAGCAAAGTGGTACCGGTGCACCTTGCCCTATTGTGTTATCTAAGTTTGAAAAATAAGTGTTATTGTTTTTATCGCCTACTAGCTTATCGGTCTTTGGTAATTTTGTTAGCATCTGTGCAACACCGCCAATCATCATACCCAAGCCTGATGCCATTAATGGATAACCCACGGGAGTCCAGTAAAAAATAGCCCCGATAACAAACATCACCGCACCAGCAATAAAGCTGAACGCCCCACCTTTCGCACCCTCTGTTTTAGGTACAATATGGATAACGGCATCTTGTGGTATTCGGCTATGCAGACCAAACTGTAAATTGTCCTCATCCATATCTACGCCGTTAATCCGGACTCGGAAATAGCCATCTATAATCTGCTTTTTCAAGCCTTTTATCTGGCAATATAAGCCATTCAATGCCTCTGATGCTGTTTCAACGCTCATATTGAACTTATCGCCATATTGTTTAAGATTGCCGTAAAAGCGAATGATTGCCATTGTTTATGTCTCCAAACTGAATGTGTGTACTTAAGCCAAAATCCGTCATATAAATCTCGTTTAGAGAGACGGTTTGGACAATGATGCAAAATAAATTGTTTACCAATATAGATAGCAGCATGATTTGGTATTGTTGAACCAAGACAAACCAAGATGACATCGCCCTCTTGAATATCCTCAACCTGTTTAAACTCATTTTTAGGCAATAAATCCAAGTAAAGGTTTTTTCCTTTGTGCCACCAGTCGTCTTGACGCTCATAATCGGGTAAATTGATGCCGGTTAACATGTACGCATCTCGCACCAATGTAAGGCAGTCGATCTCACCGTGATTAAATTCACGCCCTAGTAATGGCTTGACACACCTGAATTTGTGAATTTTATTGTTGCAAACCAACCACCAGTCTAATCCTGTTTGTTGCTGATAAAACTGGTCAGCTTCACTCAGGATAGGCAAACCATTTGGGTGAGAGTGAACTACAGCTGTTATAACGCCACTTTCTTCCGTTTTTATCCAATCCTCGGTTGCTATTTCGAATGTTTCGGTTGGTGTAGGTGAGATGTTATTGCAAGGCAGGTAAGTTTTATTATCAATAACAAATCCGCAACACTCAGCCTCACCGCATTGTTTAGCGTGATTAAATATCTGTGTTTTCATAATTAATTAAGAGACTTTAGCGGCAGCTGGAAAACCACCGAATGGAAGAATACCGTATTGGCCAAAACGAAGCTTACAGCCATTTAGGCAACGGCTACATTTATCTTTAGTGATGTCGTTAGTCGGCTTATCAAATTCATCAGCTACAGGTCCACCGGTATAACCGCACTCAGACGAGCGATATATCCAGCTACAGGTATTAGCAATAATTACACGAGCAGGAATTAATGCGCCATCAGACTCACACGGTAATGCTAATTCAAATGTAACCACCATTGAGTTTTGTTGTTTGACTTGTTCAATAACATAATTTGAAACGATTTCACAAAATGGATCGGCATATTGATTACCGTTCTCAAAATTCACCGCGTCTAAGTATTTAACATGCACTTCGTGACGTGTGACAATTGCGCCAAGTAAGCCGTCAAAATCAGAAACTAAGCCCGTAATAAAGCCCATAGCATTACTAACACTCATAGTTGGACGATTGCTTACACCCTGCCCACTCTTCTCAAAACCTTCCACTTTTATGGGATAAGGTTCATAGACATTACCCTGCCAAGTTATCGGTTGTCTCAAGTCGTTAACGCCATTGTGAAATCGAAATATCGTTTTATTGCCAACGATTTTAGTTAAATCGACTTCGTATAAATCAATAATCGCATCTTGTGCAATTTTGGTTATATCAATTAGCATTTTTTTTGGTATCATGCTACTACCTCCTCAAATGTCGCGGTTATTGTTGTTACTGTGTTCATAACGTTAGATGTCCAAGATGAGCATTTAACTGTTATTAATCGGTTCGTGTTAACCTCTCGCCATTTAAATGCATACAATCCACCATGACGTGTTAAAAAATCATTAATGTGATGCGCATCTTCTCGTGCAACTTTTAGCGTGACATTGTAAGAACGTAAATCGTTATTAATACCGTCTTTAATTCGTTGCTCGTAGCCGTCTCCAAGCTTAATGGTTTTTATTTTCGGCTCGGCTTTTTCACTCATGTTTGGAGCAACTTGCCAATGAAATGTTTCCATAATTTTCTCCAGGCAATAAAAAACCACCCAAAGGTGGTTTGATTTTTATAATAGTCTTTTAATTTTATTTCTAAATTTTCGTAAACCCATTTTTCTGTAGATATATTGTACTTAAGGTTTATTGAATAACGATTCCTAATAATGCCACCAAAGCTATTTTAAGCATCAACATCGCCCCCGATGTAATAATGGCACTCTCCATCAAGTTCGCCAATATCAATAAACCGCTTTTTCCTGGATATGGAAAATCCGCTGTAGAAGGTGTTTTAATCTTGATTTGACTATATATTGAGCTTGGTTCCAAGCGTCTGTAACTATATCTGGGCAAGTTTTTTACCTCAATCAACCAAAGCAATACCAATTAAGCTAATCAAAATAATCTTTTTCATACCATTAATTTTATTTAAAATATTAGTAATATGGCATGAAATTTAAACTATTAAATCAACGTTTATTTAGTAGCCCTCCTGGTCGCCGCTCATATTGGATTTGCAAACGGATGGCTTCCTTTATACTTTTACCTAATTGTTTTCCTTCCGCATCAGATAAACCTCTATCACCAATATTAACGGGCACATTGACAGTTATATTACTGCCTGATTTACTTGATGTTTGCAAGAAATCTTTTAAATCTGCGTTTGTTCTAGCGTCTACAACACGTTCACCTTTATTTAATAACCACGTACCCTCACGTGGAATGCTGTCAATACCACTATGTGCCATACCTGAAATGGTTTGTGCTGCGATTAGCCCAACATTTGTCATTCCCAGCCCCATGACAACATTAGCCATAATTTCACCGTATGGTTCCCCCAATTCCCGAGCTTTATTTGCTGCAACAAGAGTACTTATTGTTGCTTGCGCAATAGCAGACGCTTTACTAGCAATAAACATCACTTTATAAGCCGTTGACGATTCTCCTGCAGTCTCTTTGAACATTTCAGCAATTGATCCAGTTAATGATGAAAATGTACCTAATGTTGCCAATGTATATGCATCTTGAATATCATTCTGTTTTTTCTGCATTTTCTCTTCAATCTTAACAATAGCATCAGCATATTCTTGTTGTTTTATTTTCTTTTCTTTCAATAAATCATCGAATAATTTTAATTGTTGATTATGCCAATCTTGAAGCTTTTTATCATCTTCTGCAACGTTCAATAAATCGCTACCAATCCCATTATAAGAGTTGTTATAACTGAAAGTTGGCACTGATTCCGCGGATTTGTTGAACATTTTATCAAGTAATTCTTCACGTTCTTTAAGTGACAAATTAGCTTTTTCGGCAATACTTAATTGCTCTTTAAATGTATCAAGTTGTTGCTCAGCGGGGCTACGCAACGAATCAAGAATTGATTTATATTCTTTTTGCGCGTTAAGTCGATCAAGTTCAGCAGCTTTTGTTTCTAACGTTGTTTTCTGAATTTCAGATAGTTTACTTAGTTCACCCTCAGCTATCTGACGACGGACCTTTTGCAATTCGGTAATATCAGTATAAGCGTTGATCTGATTATTAAGCCGATCAAGTTGATTTTTATAAATATCAGCCGTGCTCTTGCCAGTTTTTTTTTGTGCTAATTTCTCTTGTTCTTTATAATTTTCTCGTAATTTTTGAACCAATAAAGTTAGTTTTTGGAGCAACGAATCTTCCATTTGACCGGATAAATCCGCTCCTTTTGCTAATGCACTTAAAGCTGATGCGTGTTCAAGTGCAGCATCACCAGCTGCGCGTTGTAATCCTGCCAATACATACGCGGTTTCTCCATTTTTATCTGCTTTTAATTTATTTACTTCGAGCTCTTGGTTGAGCACACCGAGTTGGTTTTCTAAATTTGGGAAATCTGCAATATCAAGCTTTTTAATACTTGTTCCTGTTTTTTCAGATGCTTTAACAACTGCATCTAATTTTTCTCTGTTTTCTGCTAATTCTTCCGACGTTAATAACAAGTCCTTTAATAAATTTCCAAGCGAGATACCAAACTGATCGCTTCCGTTCACCGCTTCAACAAATTTAATGTTAACTTCTCCGGTGCGGTCGCTAAATTCTTTGCCATAAATACGGCCTTTTTCAAGCTGTTCAATTAACTCTTTATATTTCGTAATGAATTCTGACAACGCATTTTTATCTCCATCATCAAAATAACTTTCAGCCGCGGGATAGGTGCCTTTACTATTTGGTTTATATTTTGTTAACCTTTTCCTTAGCTCATTTTGTAAGTTATTAAGTTTCTCATCCGCACTTTTTGAATTAGCTTCGACATTAACTGTTAGTTCAGATATTATTGTTTGTTGATGTGCTTTGCCTGCTTCTTTATATTTAGCAATAAGTTCATCCAAGGGCAGTTGCAATTCCTCAAGCGGCTTTTTAGCTTTATCAGCTCCATCGCCCATCATTAAAAATCCGGCACCAACCGAAAACAGTGTAGTAGCTAAACCTACCGGACCACCTAACAACCCAAGCAAACCGCTACC
Organism: Gilliamella sp. B3023; assembly: GCF_026536845.1. NCBI lineage: Bacteria > Pseudomonadati > Pseudomonadota > Gammaproteobacteria > Orbales > Orbaceae > Gilliamella > Gilliamella sp. B3023. The sequence continues at coordinate 2,957 of NZ_JAFNNH010000029.1, read as the reverse complement.
GGCACGAGACAGCAGACCAAATTTATTGGTCAGTGCGTTTACATTCGCTTGTGATGCAGCTAATGCTGCATTAGCCTGAGTTTGACGATTAATAGCTGCTGTTAAATTGTTTTGAGCAATTAAATTTGCTTTTAAACCAACAGCACGTTGAGCCTCAAATCTTGCAGCGTTTACTTCAGCAACCGCTTTTAATTGCAAACTTTTGACTGCAGATAATTCTGCTTGTGCATTTGATATTTGCGCAGTTATATTTCCTAAAGTCGTTTTTGTTGCATTGACTATAGATTCAGATAAACGTCCAAAATATCGTGATAGGCCAATACCAACAAAAGCCGCCCCAGCTCCTGATACTAAATCAATATTATCAGCGACAAGCTTTAAGCCACCAGCAACTCTCTGTGTAAAACCTACACTACTGTTTAAATTACCAATTAATACATTAAAGTTATTTGATAGCTGAGTAAAACCATCTTTGACAGTATTTCCCATCTCATCAACAAGTTCACCAGTCCGATCTTTTGCTGCTATCATTGCATCGGCTAATTGACGCATTGAAATTTGACCATTTGAACCTAACTGTATGACTGACTTTTCTGCCCAACCTGTTGATTTAGATAACTCATTAACAATATTAGGCGTTGATAACATTAGTGATTCCCACTGTTTACTGCTAACTCGACCTGTTATCATTGAATTTGTTATGGCGTCGATGTTTGTTTTAACTTTATCTGCTCCTGTAGCATTTAAAGTATAGCTGTTTGACATCGCCTCGATAAAATCAAGTGTCTGTTCTGTGCTATAACCTAAATCATGCATTGATGATGCGGTAGATACGTATAATTCTTGCGAATCACTTATTGATTTAGCATTACGATTGCTTATTTCAAGTAATCTATCTTGAACTAGGTTGTAACTATCAACAGACCCTTCTACTGAAGTAATAGCCATTTTGACGCGAGCAGCAGCCTGCCCCCAGTTATCGGCCATATTTATAACACTAGTAAAGTCAAAACTACCAATATAAGCAGCAGCTACTTTTAACGCAGACGATTTTAAATGAGTTAATTGGGTATTCATTGCTTGAATTGAGCGATTATTATTAGCAATGTATATATCAAAACGTTTTGACCGGTCTTCCATTGTTTTGTAATAACCCTTACCTATAATTAATGCCCGATTCATTTCTCGTTGATATGATGATGAGTCGGCGGTAATTCGTATTGCTAATTCTTGCAATTTTGCCATCTTTATTTCCCTAATAATTTAGATATAGCCTCAAACATACTGATAGGCTCTTTCTTTTCTTCTCTGAATTTCATCAAACAGTCTTCAAAATCAACTTTAGCTCCCTGAGAACGATAAACAGCTGATGTGATTTGTGCAGAGTGCCAGTCATGTCGCTCATCACCTATTGGATTTAATCTATCAAATGCAACCCAATAATAAAATTCACTAGATGAAAGTGATTTCTCAAGCTCGGCGAGTGTTTTACCGAGCCTGAGAGCAAGTTTAAGTTTGAAAAAAAGTTCAGAGTCAGAGCTTACTTTTTTTCTGCTTCCTCAATGGGCTTTTCAGATAACCCAATTAGATCAATTGATTTATTTACAATACGTGTATGAATTGGACCGTAGTTTTTTACTAAACTCTCAATATCAACGTCTTTGTTAAAAACTGGATCACCTTTTTCATCAATATAAACCGATGCGAAAAGTTCTGCCTCAGCTTTAATTTTCAAGATATCTTTTTCTCGAACAGATGTTTTTTTGTTTTCATTAATTGATTCAATAGTTTTAATATAACGTGCGAAATCAAGATGAAGCGGTTCACGCACAAACACCTCACTTTTCCATTCAGGAACCGTAAATGATGTGGTGCGATAACCACAATTCTTAGCAATAGCGACTTTTCTAAGATTCATTATTTATTCTCCGTTGTACGTGTTGATGAGGTTGGCTCAGTAAATTCAAATTTACCTTTAACTTTAAATGAAAAAGAGCCTGTCACAATACCATTTTTAGCGCCTTTAAATTCATAACTCGTAACACGAGCAATCCAGTCAATTGAACTTCCATCTTCATATTTAATCTGGAATGGATAGTTATCACCAGTTTCATATGATTTACGTAAAATTTTCTGTCCAGTATTACCCAAAACAAAATTAACATTCATTGATACCGTCGCTTCTGCTGGTAAACCACTTATTGTTTCTTTTGTAATTGATGCTAATGTTGAAACATCTATTTCTTCACCTTCTGGGGCGGTCATTGAATAATCGGTCGTAGTCCCTTCAAGGCTTGATTTGGCCATTCCGGATGTTATAAATTTAAGTGACGGCGCATTTCCGACGAAAAATCCAATATCTTTTGTTTTAGTATATTCACTTAGAACTTGTGTTTGAGCTTCAGACATATTAATTCTCCAAAAATAAAAAAACCGCAGTTGAGCGGCATAAAATTTAATATTGATTGTTTATTGATTATAATATTTTATATTCAGCATGATAAAATAAGACTTTTCAAGCTTAATATTAATGATAATGAATGGTTTTATTAGTGTTAGTTTTTCATATAGTTGTTCTTTAATGATTTTCTTCAAGTAAGGTTGAAGCATAAATATCTATTTGTAAAAAATTTTCAAATGATGATTAAACAAATTTAGCATCATATATACCTCCAGTATTTTCGTTTAACATGTAAAAATAGGCTAGTGCCCTATGATAGGGCTTAAAAACAATGCCATAATCCTTTTGATTTTCTTATCTATTATCGCGATAATTCACATAAATTTTTTTTATTAATTGTTATTTATTGACATTATCTAATACTAAAATTGCTGGAAATTTGTTAATGTTTTTTTCTTACGTATTTATAGTAAAATTCTAATTAGTCATCTTTCTTATTGCCCTTTTATCTGCATTACACTTCTCAATGACATTTAATAAATGCTCGTTATATCGG
>NZ_JAFNNH010000028.1:0-11736 GCF_026536845.1 Gilliamella sp. B3023 | reverse complement strand
GGTACTATGCGAGGCGATAGATTAATAGCGGGCACTGAAATTAGAGCACCGCAAATTACAGGCGGCAGGATGATAGCTGGTAGTGTTATTAGTGCAGGTACCCCACCTGCTTTTGAGCTTTGGGAAGACGGTACATTAAACGCAAGACGGGCTAATATTAGTGGCAATATTTATGCGAATTCTGGGCAATTAAACAATGTTGTCATTAATGAAAATTGTCAAATTAAAGGAAAGTTAACAGCAATGCAGATTGTCGGGGATATTGTAAAAATGTACACGTGTGCAAAAAATGGCTCTGTTACTATAGAGCCTGAGCCGTTTGATCGAGAGTTGTTCATTTTACCAGTTACGTTAGTAGCTGTTGGCCATCTTGGTTCTGGTGGTGATAACAATTGGACTCCGAATTATTTCACGTATGGCAAGCTAGATATCATAATCAGGAATAGTGCAACTAATCGAGTTATCAAAAAAACAATAGAGACATCAAAGATAAGTCTCACTGCAAGTGAAACTCTTTCAACTACAATACCAGCCAATGTAACGTTTTTTGTTAACACACAAACCGGCAAACATAAAGAAAACGGAATACCGAATTTCATCACAATAATGACATTGAAAAAATAACAACCGCTTCCGTAGCGGTTAATTTATTTTTGGAGATATTAATATGGCCAAAATATCAGGGATTTTAACAGATGGTGCAGGTCAAGTTATTAATGATTGCACTATCGAGCTATATGCAAAAAAAACAACAATTAAAGTGCTGACTCAAACTCAAGCTTTTAAAGTTGCTGAAAACGGCAGTTACACTATGAATGTACTACCGTGTGAGTATGAAGTGAGCTTGATTATTAATGGTTTTCCCAAAAAACGACTTGGTACAATCCAAGTGTTTTCTGATTCAAATGATGGCACACTAAATGATTTTTTATTAAATCCATCTGAGAGTGAGATAACACCAGCAATACTACAACATGTATTTGAGGCTCGAAATGAAACCAATAAATCTGCAAATAAAGTTGTAGAATCAGAGAAAAAAATCAAAATTTCAGAAAATAATGCTTTAGAGTCGTCAAAATTAGCTAAAACTAGTGCAGATAACGCCAAATCCAGTGAGGAAGAGGCATCCAAAACAGCGACCGCTGTTAAAAACAGTGTAGATGATGCTAAAAAATATGCTGACTTATCGGCGGTTGGGGCAAACAATGCTAAAACTAGTGCAGATAATGCGAAAAACTCAGCTGATTTAGCTAATCAGTCAGCAACCAAGGCAAAAAATTCAGCCCAGCAATCAGCAGATAATGCTATTGCAACCAAATCATCAGCGGATGCAGCTAAAAATTCTGAACTGTCTGCTAAAAAATCAGCAGATGACGTTAAAAATGCCGCATCATCAATTGATACTTCTGTTTTTATAAAAAAATCTAGCATAGACAATCAGTCAATTAATGGCTCTTTAGATGTTAAAAATTTAACTGAAAATGGTCAGCGTGTTTATTCGCCGAATAACAAACCAACGGCTGATGATATTGGTACTATTCCTGCTGTTAAAAAACAGGTGAATGGCGCATCTATTTACGTGGTAAGTAGCCATTTAGTGTTTAAAGATGCTATTGGAGACCAACGTTTAATGCCGTTCCGACATGATGAATTACCATTTGGTTGGTATTTTCAAAATGGAGATAATTACTTATTAAGTTCAGCGCAGGGACAGGCTTTAAATAGTTTATCAGCTAACTATAAAATAGATCATCGCATTACGATTAAAACTATTAACGGTCTACAATATATTAACGTGCCAACTGCATTTGCGCCAGATGGGCGTGGCTATTTTATGCGTGCAGTAAATGGAACTACTCGACAGGTAGGTAGTATTGAGGGGGACGCAATTCGTAATATTAAAGGAGCTCTACAGGACGGTCCTGGACAAGCTTTCATTGGTCATGAAAATGTTACAAATGGGAGAACTGATGGTGCAATATCAATTCATCATAGCGGAGATGAATGGCTACAAAATGGTAGTCGCCATTTAAGATGGGCATTTTTCAATTTTGATGCCTCACGAGTTGTTCCTACAGCAAATGAAAACCGACCTATCAATATAGGGCTCACGCCAACTATTTATTTAGGAGTTTAAATGCCTAGGTATATTGCTGGCATCGTGCCGATATTTAACAGTCTATTCTCATTCGCGCTTGGCTTTACTCTTGATGAACTAAAGTCATACCCCATACTTCGTAATCTCTAGTTGCTAAAAACACCGCGTTTGTGGGATTAAATGCTCGTGTGTCGCTAAATGCACCTTTCGCATACTTATTGTGATTAGTCAACACACCAAAATTAAAATGTCCCCAAATTTCTCTACTAGCATCATCCTCCCAACTACCTACCTGTCGATTAGGTGAACAAAAATAGGAAAATTTATGATTAATTATTATTACGATAACACAAACGATTTAAAACCTTTTACACATCAATTAGATGCGAACGATGACACATTACCACCTGATAATGCGCTACGAATTTCTCCTACATTTAAAGAGGGCTATTGTCCATGCGAACAAGACGGAAAGTGGATTCTCATTGAAGATAATCGCGAAAAAACTGTGTATAATATTGAAACAAAAGAAGCTGTTAAAATTGATTATATAGGTCCAATAACAAACGGCTTTACGTCATTAGAACCGTTCGAATTTTGTAAATGGAACGGTGAAAAATGGGTGCTTGATGAAGAGCAGAAAAATGACTTTAATATTAAACAACATCAAATAAATATTGCAGATTTGTTATCTGAGGCTAATAATGAGATACATATCTTGAATGACAAAATAGAGCTTGAAATAGCAACAGATGATGATAAAAAACTACTTAAAAAATGGAAATTGTATCGTATACAGCTAAAATCTATTGATACAAATAAATTAGATATTGAATTACCAGTTAAGCCCTAAACGGGCTTTTCAGGAAAAGCAGCATTAACATCTGTAGCATCAAAACAAGTTAATAATATGCGATATTTTTCCATTTTTTTAGCTGCACTTCTTCATCAGCTACTAGCGTATCTAAATCTATAACATCCTGTGAAATAGCTATTCTTCTGTTAGCTTCATTGATTAGTTAGATTTTCATAGTTTGGTTTTGTGAGACAATTTGTTCGTCAGTTAATGCAATAGGTTGAGGTTCAACCAGCTTTAGCTTCCCTTTTACCTTTTTTAATGCCTTGCCTTCTTCATTTGCTTTTATCGCCATTTTTGCGTATTCATCGTTCATATATGTCATGATTAGTACCCCCTGCCCATCTAACATAGGATTGACATGTGTACGAGGCAAATAATGCGAGCTAAAATGAGGTTTCATATAATTCAGCATAAGCGAAGTCAATACTAATCCAGCTACCCAAGTTAATTTTATCAAATGCTATACCATAATTTCTGGTTATCATTGGTTTAATCAAGTTAACCAAAATTGCGCAAACTGCATTAATATTCCCTGTTGTTACATTAATGAAGCTAGACTGCTTAATAAACGCATTCGAATAAACACGCTACCAGCTATCACCATTTTGATATAACTCAGTAACATAAATCCTGTAATTCAGATCAGTTAATTTGGATTGAATCTCTGAGACATCTGTAATGCCTGATTTACCGTTTACACCAATTGAAACAGCATCGATACGGTTACCTACCACGTAAATAGGTTTAATTTATTCTCAGTTTTTTGTATTCACGCCCTCGGATATCATTATATTTATCAATCATTTGTTGAAATTTGTGACCCAATAATGTCATTGAGTCAATTCGTTGTTCTCTATATAAACTCTCTGACAGTCACCTTTAGGGCATTTGATTGACTCGGCTGGGTTTCTTCACTCCAACTCCGAGCATACTCCTATCTGAAAATGTCCCGCAATAAATGATATATGCATTTTGCGGATTAAGCTTTATCCTGGTCGATGTAAATTATTGATTAATTTCGTGATATCGGGTGGTCTTATTTTGAGGAGAGGATTATCTCCAATTTGCTGACGAATAACTTTGTTTTACCATGAGTTTGAACTTCTGATAAAGGCTGTTTTGCTACACTAAGATAAGAAATGCGCCTTATTATAAGGCTTTAGCGTCGAACTTATTTTATGAGATTTTACCATTAATTGAATTAAACAATGTTGAGTTTGCTATAACCAAGTTTTTATATAAAATATACAAAAATTTTCCAGAGGGATTTGATATGACTAATTTTAACGGTATACGTAAAAACTTTTTAGATAAGACCATCTTTAGTGTTTCAAAAGAATATTATTTAAAGAATTTATTCGTTGCTTTGTGGATATTTGCATATATTTTCGCGGTATTATTGTTAGTAATGTTTTTCGGAACTCGTGATTATGCAAAGTTTTCATTTATTTTGATTTATACATCAATTTGTACACTACTTTATCCATATACCTCATTATTAACTAATCCTATTATTAACTTTATTTGTTATAAAATTTTTCCTCCGTTAAAAGATATGGTAGATGATGCCATGGAAGCTAATGCTTTTGCTATATCAGGAAGAAGCTACCCTATAAATAGAAATTCTTCACTAGGTATAGGAATAATAAAGTTTGTGTTACGTGGAATGGTTTTGAGTGGTTCGCCTTTTATTGCACCTATTGTTTTAATGTATCTTTATATAAAAAATAGTAGAAAATAAAAACCTTAGGATGTGGGATAACACCACATCTTTGAGAGTCACTTCAAATTGGTTTAGGACGATATATTTTCTTTCTAACGGGTTCTAATTCTGTGCCTTCTTTCCCTATGTTAAACGTTCTTCAGCGTAAATATAAATAACTGTCTAAACATTGATTTAGTTTTGGTTAAACAATGAATAGTTGCTTTATTGATACCTATTAAATATGGATTTTTAATGACGAGGATTTTCGAAATCCATAACAGGCAACCACATAATTAAGTCGCTTATTTTTTTCTTCTTTTATTGTTAGGATGACACACAATTTGTAGTGATATAGCTAAATTAAATTTTGAATGAAAAAGAAAGATTCGTAATCGTAATTAATAAAAAGTTTGACTTATTCGTAGACATTCTATTGCACACATGAACCAATAAAACTATTATCTTCTTGTTAATAAAATACTACCCACCGAAAAAACTGAATTTTTTGTGATTCTCTATGATAAATTCTAATATGTAACAGGTGAATGTATAAAAATTGAAATAAAAAGTGATCATAAACTTTTAAATAAAAAAAGTTATGAAAACTTAAAAAAATGAAATTGTTGTTAAGTAAACATATTATATTTTAATAAATTTTTTGTATTAATATTAGATTTAAATATTTACATAAATATTTCGTAAATGCACAATATTAACAATCCGCTTCGGCGGTTTTTTTATTGCTCTAACTCCTTAAATAACATATCATTATCGGAAAAGTAAGGTGATGGTATGAAAAAGATTTTATTATGTATATTGATGTTACCGTTTTTTGTTTTTGCTGAAGCAAATAACTTAAAAGAAAATATCCAAAAATGCTCAACTATTGGCGATGATTTTTTAAGATTGCAGTGCTATGATGATTCTTGGATTCCTGGCAATGCCCACTTTAACAATAAGGTTCTATCATGTCTAACGCATGGCTTTAACAGTACAAGTAAAAGATTGTATTGTTTCGATAATATAAATAAAGATATTGATATTTCAAAAATGGGAAAATGGCACTGGGCGCTAATATCAAGTCAAAACAACACCAAAATGTCAACCTTACAATTATCCACTCCAGAAAAAGCAGATTATGTAGAAATATATACATATCCTGAAGAATCCCCTATTGATGGTAAATTAGCTATTACGTGTAAAAGGAAGCAAATGGGATTGTATATTAATAAAATAGGGGAGCACAATCTACTTCCAATAAAAGCCGAAATTATGTCTGCATCATTTTATGGGGACAGCACAGAGCAATGGAATGATTGGATTTTATATGAGGATAAAATAATTTATGATTTATATTTAAATAATAAATCTAATTCAAAAAATATAATATTTGAGCTAGAACATCATAAAAAATTAAAGGTATTTATGACTAATTTGCAATCTACAGGGGGGAACATTCAGTATTTTACATATAATATGACAGGGTTAAAATACGCAATAGCTCCATTCGAAAATATGTGTAAGATGAGCTTGTTTTAATTGTATCTATATATTTATTTCCACCTTTTAACCTAGCCTGCGTGTTTTTTTATTTTCTAAAAAATAGCGGGGATAATGAATGATTATCTATTAGATAAAATACAGTGCAATTGTGTACATATTTTAGATGACAAAAACTAGTTTTCGACCGTCGAGACAGGAAGCTCAAATACTTCTTTACTGTTCAATCTCATATTACAAAAGGAATTTTTTCATTTGATATAAAACTAGCGACGGAATGGGATACATCACAAACATCTAATTGTCGCTTTTCGCTTGATTCTTTGCTTAATACGTCCAGGCCCAACCGTGGCAACGTGATTATAAAGCATTTTAATTAATAACTTTGAAGCACCGCGTTATTTTTCCCTTTATATCAAATTTTTCCCAGAATATTTCAAAGAAAATGAGATGAGACTTCTTGATGTCATCGTTAACACTCAATTAAATAAGATAATGTCTATTTCACAAAAACAGCGGGAGTTTTTCTCATGAAAGAACTCCGCAGAAGAATATTATAATATCACATTTTATCATCTTGAATTTCAGTAGCCACTGAGATTAGTCTGGAATAAATTTAAGTCTTTGAAAATTGCTGCTAATGAATTTAAACCTGTCGTAGCAAAAATCAATTTACCCGATCAAGGGGCTGAATTAACTTCAAAATTAAGTTTACAGTTTCCACTCATTCATGTTGGTGATGAATTCAAAAAAATATCAATTTGATATCCCCTTTCGTTTGCTATGAACCAATATATATGGTCTTTGAACATTATAATGAATTATCAATGAATAAGCTAACCCAACCCAACCCAACCCAACGCTATTCATTATGCATGTCAGAAGAATGTGTTAGGATTAACAGAAATGGTGTTGAGATTTCAGTTACTGATGATAATCCAATAATACTTGCTAAACCTAGAATGCAGAAAGTAACCCGGTTAATACGCTTGAGAATTATGCTAAAAGTTTTTGTGTAAAGGCATAATCTTTTACAGATAGAAAGTAGAAGACGGTTATCATAGACAAATTTAAAATCAAAGTTATAACTAACTTTATAATATGTTATTTCAAATTCTTTGTATAATCTGATAGGATTAATAAAGTTGAGACATATGTTTTTTATTTGTATAAGCTTAAATTTTATAATCAAATATAAAAGATTAAACTGAAGTAAACTATAGCAATTAATTTTTAAATTTTAGTTTTAATAATGTTAATTGATTAGTTAATTAAATAGGATTCATTATAACTATCTTATTCCTTCTAATGGAGCATTTGGATAAGGGCGATGGAAATAGATTAGATATGAGTAAATATTATTTTTATTTATTGCAAACAGCGGAGTTTCGCCTCTTTTAGCAGGAAAATGGTTTAATAAAACATCATTCACATAAACATCCCATCTACAATTAGTACTATAAACCGGAGCATAATATACAGGTTGTTTATTTGGTGGATTTGAATTATTTCTTTCACAATTGTCTGATAATTATTATTTGTAAACATGAAACATTAAAAAATAATGTCATACAAATAATAAGTTTTTTTAAATAACTTCAATGTATTCTTTTCTGGAATAATAAATTTCTCTTTCATCATATAATGTAATGAGTTTTCTTTATATAATTCATATATTTTTCTTAATACTCATTCGTATATTTTTATCGTTATTTTAGAGCTCCAGAAATTATTGTATGGTTTAATTGTTCATCAATTTTATTTTAACCTAACTGAATCATGATCATCATTCTCTAAGAAAAAGCGGAAATTAAATTTCCATTTTTTTAATAAAACAACCGCTTTATAATTTTAATGCCTGTACACTTTGCACTAAGTCAGCCAATTGCGTAACAATTTGGTTTCCGGTATCACTTTCATCACCACCTAGAGTTTTATTGCGTATAAAATCAGCTTTGATTTGTTGCCAACGTTTAGTTTGTGTATCAGTTAATACGCCACGAATTTCAGCGAGTTTAAGAAGATTTTCTTCAGCACCATTAGTTAATAGTTGAGCTTCACCCAAATAGTGATCGTTGATGATTTGATTAAGTTCATCATCATTCATAACAGAAGAAACCTTCTCAGCAAGTTTATTCATGTTTCGATAACTACCTTGAAGTTTGAAAGGTGGTTCTGTACGGTATTTATCTGATTGAGCAGCACTAACGATGTATTGCTGGTTAACTTTGAACACCACTTCTCTAATTTTCAATAAGTGACTAAGTACTGCAACAATTTCGCTGATTTCTGCTTGGCTGTAAGCATAACTTAATTCATTGCTATTAAGTGGCTTACCTTGTGCATGGTCAATGAGTTGATAAAGATCATTTAAGTCACGTAGCGCAAGTGGTGCTAAAATTGGATTTGAAGTTAAGCAGTTTTCAATATAACTTGAAGCAAAAACTTCATCCATACCACCAAGAACTTCACCTAAATTATAAATATCTGCACGGTTAGCCAACATATCTGGTATTTTGAATACTTCTCCTGATTCAGTATATGGGTTACCTGACATAATAACGCAGAATTTTTTACCTCGGAGATCATAGGTCTTAGTTTTTTCTTTCCAAACACCTTCTATTCGGCGTGAACCATCACAAAGGGAGATGAATTTTTGTAAGAATTCCGGATTGGTGTGCTGTATATCATCAATATAAAGCATGACGTTATTTCCCATTTCAAGCGCTAGATTAAGTTTTACTAACTCTTGTTTGGCAGTTGCATTCGGTGCTTGATTTGGATCGAAAGATAACACACTATGACCTAAAGCCGGACCGTTAATCTTCATAAAGATTAATCCAAGACGATTAGCAACATATTCCATTAACGTCGTTTTACCATAACCTGGTGGAGATATAAGCAGTAATAACCCCATTAAATCGGTACGTCTAGTTTCACCAACCGTTCCCATTTGTTTAGCTAAGTTATCACCAATGATAGGTAAGTAAACTTGATTAATGAGTTTGTTTCGCACAAACGAACTTAATGGTTTAGCCTTAAATTCCTCCAGATGTAGAAGATCACGTTGTTCATCGAGTACTTCCTGACGAAGACTTTGATAATGCTGAAACTCCGGAATAATAATTCTGGACTGTTTACGCATGCGACTAAAGAAATCATCAAGATTAATATTCAACACTCCCTGAATTATACTTGGATGATCGCCAAGTAAATCGTTGACGGAAATATCAAGCTCAAGCTCGCTAATTCCCAGCGTAATGCTACTTTCTTTATCTAACATACACAATACTAAAGCTTCAGCAATATAGTCTGATAGTTTTTGATATTGGGGGAGGGTACAAAGACCTTTAAACCAACTTTCGATTAGAATCCAGCGATCGGCAAGTCGTTTTTGAAGATTGCTTTGTGATTGGTTAAAATCACCCCACATATGAGATTCCTCGAGGCGGGCTTTTAAACCTTCAAATAGATAGTGGCCATATTTACTTAACGTAAATTCTTGTGGTGTTTCGGCTAATATATAGCTTAAATATTCAGTTGCTTGTTTTACATGATACTGTTCATGTTGAATAGGGTACTTTTCTAAAAATTGGGTTAATTCAAAAGACATCTCTGTTTGAAGATTTCTTATACCTTCATCATGACCAAATAACGCCTGTATATCTTTACAAGTTTTGGCTCGCTCTGGCCATAATTTGGCAATATCACTCTTTTGATTATGATGCCAAAAAAGAATAGCTAAGCTTCGGGCTAAAGGGTTATAGCGTAATAGACCGGCCGCTTCACCTAGCGGGATCAGTTTGGCTAATATTTTTAATGCATCGTGATCGTGAATCCCTTTTTCATAGCCTTCACGATATCGCATTGACGCATAATCTCTTACTGTTTTAGCTAATACCTCAGGTTTGTTTAATTGATTTTTTAAATCGTCATAACTTAAATCATGCTCTTTTTTAAGCGCTGAATTAATTATTGAATATGCTAAATATTCACCACGGTAAACACTAGGCGATTCGGATTCTAATGAAATTGACCAGAAAGGTTTATAACTTTCTAATTTAGGGTGATTAATTCTTTCCTGATAATCAGTACCCGTTAATTGCAAATAAAGATGATCTTCTTTTGGTACAATGGTTAAATCAAGTTCTTGGGTGTTGACACTAAACTTATGTCTTGGCCCCAGTTTGATTACATTTCCGCCAGATTCAAATATTTCTGATTTATCTCGTAAGGCACGTATTGATTGATCTCTGGCACTTTGGAAACGAGATTCAATATCATCTGCTTTGACATTATCAAAAAGTGCTCTTAATTTTTCGACTATTTCACGAATTTTTAAAGCTAAAGCGTCGGCAACAAAAAAAGCATTTAACTCATTTTGATCAGAAAATTTAGCCGTTCTTCTTGGTATACTATCTAAAATTCGATTGGCAGCCGTAAGTAACGCTTCTGTTCGTCTTGTTCTATCTTCAAGTAGTGATTGTTTATGGGTTTCAAATGATTCTAATATCTCTTCTCGTTTAGCCAGAATATCATTAAGGAACTCTTCACTTTCACTGAATTGATTTTCAAGCTCTTCGAGTTGTACTAGAAGACGAGATAGCTCATCATCACATTTTTCAGGTGTTGTTGCCATACTCAAGGCATTGGCAATACTTTGGCCAAATAATTTAAATTGAGCACCAAATTGAGCAACCATTTCAACATTAGCTAAATTTTTTCGTTTTTGTTGGATTTTAGCTTTTGTTTGGTTAAGTTTTGCATAGACTTCAGCTATTGATTCTATGATTTTAGTTTGTAATGTGACGTCATCAAATTTTAGGGTTGCTATCAGTTGTGAAAGCATATCTAAATCAGTTGACATGGTTTCTGTTATTTCAACAGACTCAAGTAATTTTGCAACAGTATCTGCTTTGGTAATTTGTTGTTCAATATCGTCTATTTTTACATTGAATGGCTCTAATGCTTTATCACTTCCTAAAAACTCAGCAGTAGCTAATGAAACCTCAGCTTGTCTAGCTTTTAGTTTATTTTCCATTTCATCGATTTGGTCTAAATCAATGTATCGGTAAGTTCTTAATGTGACTAAACTGCCAAGTTGTAATTTTATTGCATTTAATGCATCAACAAATTCTTGTGTTTCTTGCCAGCTATCAGGGTAAAGCTTGGTTAATAAATCTTGTTGATTAGAAATTGCCTCACGCATAGCGCTTTCGGATTGACGCCGAATGCTTTCGACTTTTTCATACTCATCTATAACTAATTCACTCGTTTGTGAAATATTACGAAGAATAGGAGAGAATGATAGGTGCTTCTCGTCATTGAGCCAAAAGTAATTATCTAAGAGCCGTTTTGTATCTTCACTTAATTTGCTATAGAGTTGTGAAGAGACTGCCTGGTTATCGATTTCGCGCGAGATAAAATACAGATCTGAAATTCCGCGAACAAGTTCAGCATTACCTATTTTTCCGAAGAAACTATTATTTGTCGGTTGTTGTGCTGCATATTCATCACTATAAAAAGGAGTTTGCCAAATTTGCATTGGATGAACTCTAGTTGGCTCATCACTTT
>NZ_JAFNNH010000027.1:0-17570 GCF_026536845.1 Gilliamella sp. B3023 | reverse complement strand
AGCTAAGGGTTTTCTCACTCAAGAAACAGACCCGTCACTTTACGGTAGAAACTTTCCTACAACTGGTGCTAACAAACTGTACTTTAATTTACTCATTAGTGGTGTCAGTCAGCCATTGTCTTGGTCTCCTGTTTCTCGTGGAGGTATCACAGCTACAATGACTAATCCTACTGCTACAAGCGTACGCGTTACTTTAACGGGTCCTTACGCTACCACATCCCAGCATAATTCAGACAATCCTGGTCGTATTTCTACTCCATCTTTGCCTCAGACCTTCGAGTTGGTCGGTCGTGATAGTAATGGTACTCCAGTCGTCAAATATGGTTTTACTTTGAAGCAGTGGTTCGTGAACACTGGTTCTGTGGAGAAAAATTATCCTGATACATTATCTTGGTGTAGTCGTATTGGTTATCGTCTTGTTGAGGTAAAGGATTTAACCAATGCATCTTGTCCTAACAACGATTTTGACTGTCGTGGTTCAGTCGGCGCCACCCCTTCCTCGTCTGGTAATCATTATATGCGACATATAGGTTCTGGTTTTTTCACGGAGTGGGGTCGTATGGACCATTACTCAGGCGCTGGCTTCGTCGACACTTGGTACTGGACTAGTGACCCGCGTGGTAGTAACCGGTTTGCCGTGTACCCAAACAGCGGTTACGTGGATTGGAACCACTTCTGCTACAGCCTATGCTCCTATCCTTAGTTCTTATTCCTTCGTCCTTAATCCTTAGACCGGGGGCGGGGGTGATAAAAAATAGTATTAGGTGATTAAAAGTAAGCTAAGAGTCAACGTCGTTTAGCCATAAAAAAAGCGATTTTGTGGCTTAGCGATGTTTGAGTTACCCGTCTTGGCGGGTTTATTTTTGAGGAGTTTTATCTTAGAAAAAAAGTTGAGGAGCGGGGTTTTTGGGTTCTAAATTCTACTTTGCAATGTTGTCTCGAATAAATAATTCCGCTTTAAACTATGGCGTTTTTTAGTAGCTGTGTTTTTCCATCAAAAAAAGTTGAGGAACGGGGTTTTTGGATTTTTTTGGCTAAAAAATATTTATCTTTAAATAGCGGTTCCTTTTTTGGGGACAAAAAAATCTTTTATATCGACTTGTTCATGTTCTAGCAACCACACCTTTTTATCAATTCCACCTGCATAACCTGTTAAGTTGCCATTTGTGCCTACTACGCGGTGGCAAGGGATAATGATGGAAAGGGGGTTGTGGCCGACGGCACCGCCGACTGCTTGGCTGGACATGTTGGCGCTGATTTGTTTAGCAATATCACCATAGGTAATCACCTTACCATAAGGGATTTGTACCAATATATCCCACACTTTATGTCTAAATTCGCTACCTTGTGGTGCTAGAGCCAATTTTGTGATAGCCGGTTTTTTGCCGGCAAAGTAGTCATCCAACCATTTTTTGGTTTGATTAAATATGGTTAAATTTGGCGCCTCTTCTTTTTGGGCGCTTAGCATTTGGCCAAAATATTTTTGTCCTTCAATCCAAACACCCACTAATTTATTGTGCTGACTTGCTAGGGTGATTTGCCCCAGTGGTGATGAATAATGACTGATGTAATACATATAAAATCCTTTTTAGTCGGTTATATTATTATAGCGAGTTCTTATATTGAGAATAGGGATATTACTTTTTTTATTTATGATGGTAAATGGATTGTTAACAACTATAATATTTGCACTTATTTAAAAAATAAAATAATTTTGGAATGAATGATGAATACTAAACCAGCCAATTCAATGTCGAACGTAGCGTTAGCTAGTTTTATCGGCACTGCAATTGAATTTTATGATTTTTATATTTACGCCACCGCTGCTGCGCTAGTGATTGGGCCGGTATTTTTTCCTGATAGTTCGCCATCGGCTCAAGCGTTGCAATCATTTGCAACGTTCGGTATAGCTTTTGTTGCAAGGCCTATTGGGGCGATTTTGTTTGGTCATTTTGGTGATCGCATTGGTCGAAAGTCCACCCTAGTTGTATCGCTTATTTTGATGGGCGTTGCTACGGCGTTAATTGGTTTGTTACCTGGGTATAGTGTGATTGGCTTTTGGGCGCCATTTTTGTTGTGTATTTTACGTTTGGCACAAGGCTTAGGTCTTGGTGGTGAGTGGGGTGGTGCAGCATTATTGGCAACGGAAAACGCGCCAAAAAATAAACGCGCTCTGTTTGGGATGTTTCCTCAGTTAGGCCCTTCGATTGGGTTTTTATTATCTAATGGGGTATTTTTATGTGTTACGCTTTCGCTGAGTAACGAGCAGTTTTTAGATTGGGGTTGGCGTATTCCTTTTGTTCTTAGTGCGGTTCTTGTGGTTATTGGTTTGTATGTCCGATTAAAATTAGTTGAAAGCCCCATTTTCACTCAAGCTTTAGCCAATAAAAAACAAGTTAAAATGCCAGTAATGAATATGTTTGTTCACCATTGGAAAGCGTTGACGTTAGGCTCCTTTTCGATGGTAGGTTGTTATACGCTTTTTTATATAACCACAGCCTTTTTATTGCAATATGGCACTAAATACTTGGGCATTGAAAAAGGTCATTTTTTAGGATTTTTGTGTGTAGCGATTGTATTTATGGCGATCGCTACCCCGATTTCTGCCCGACTTAGCGATAAATACGGGCGTAAGCCGGTCTTAATTGTTGGTTTAATGCTTGTTGCGCTATCTGGTCTGTTGATGACTCAATTTATGGCTAGTTGTAGTGAATTATTGGTGATGACCTATTTATGCTTATCACTATTTTTGATGGGGATTATTTTTGCGCCTATGGGGGCATTTTTACCCGAGATTTTTCCGACTAATATTCGTTATACCGGGTCGTCAGCAGCGTATAGTATTGGTGGGATTTTAGGGGCATCAATTGCGCCAATTATTGCTAATTATTTAGTGGCACATGGTAGTTTGACGTGGGTGGGCTATTATGTGGCGGTGGCGTCAATCATTAGTATCATCGCAACATGGTTGATTAAAGAGACATTAAATAGTGATTTTTCAAAGTAAAAAGTTAAAAGGCTCACTTCGGTGAGCCTTTTTTATCGATTATTTTACTGCTTTGCCTTTTTCGACATAGCTCATGTCACCTAATGATTCAACAATGAATTTGCCATCATCAGTGTAACGAATTTTAGTGACGCTCGCGTTACCTAGTCCACTTGTGATTGGTTTATCTAACATTTCTTCAACCATAGCCATAATTGCCATGCCGTGAGAAACAACAAGAACATTACCGCCACCTTGTTCTTGAGCTGATTTTGCAATTGCTCTTAATGATGCTTGCATACGTGTTTTAACGGCATTGTAGTCTTCTGCTTCGCCTGATTTTTCAACGGCTTTGATCGCATCCATCATTTTTTTAAGGGTGACTTTACCTTTAGCTAAATCAGCCATTAATGCTTTGTCAGACTCATAACCTAGGTGCTGTGCTGCGGGATTCCACATGTTGGGATCAAGATCGCCTTCAAAATCACCAAAACAGGTTTCTCGTAATCCTTCCATTTCGTTGATGCTTAATTTTGTATCACCTTTAGATTCAAGAACAATGCGCGCAGTTTGTCTTGCTCGGCCTGAATCGCTTGAATAGACCGAAATAAAGTCGATACCTTTTAAGCCACGACCAAGTTGCTGTGCCACTTCAATTCCCGGTTTTGTTAGTGGCGTGTCTGACCATCCTTGAGCACGATGGACGTTGTTGAACATGGTTTTACCATGACGGGTAAAATAGATATTCACTTCGGCAGCAAATGATTGTGCAATTGATGCGGTAAGGATAGCGGTTAATCCAATAAGTTTAATGAGTTTTTTCATAGTTTCTTCCTTTTCTATAATAAGTTGAATCGATAATCAATAACGGTTTCGGCTGACAGTGTTGGTGAACGTTGAGCTTTGCCGTCTCTTAATTTTGGCGTAATGTCTTTACTGCTTAAGGTTTTATAAGACCAACCATAACCAAATTTTGACAAAATAGATAGATTTTTAAATGTACCACTTGTTGGTTTAAAGATGTTAAACACGTTGATTTCGCCATTTTTTAAGGTTTCATGTTTGTAGTTAAATTCACCGTAGTTGAGATATAAACCTGTGGTATTGTCTTTAAAGAAGTCGTAAGTCAATATGCTTGAAAATACCAGTTCGCCATCACGCATATAGTCGGCTGCAGCTGCTGCCATACCGTTAAAACGTCCACGATTGTTTTTACCAATATGACGACCATAGTAACCGATAGCACCTTTGCGGTTAGCGTCAGTATAGGCGATACCGAATTTAGCACTCCAGTCGGCTTCTTTCCATTCAATGTCAGTGGCGTAATGCCATGCTGAATCATCAAAATCACGGACATTAGCTTTCATTTTGTCATGGTTTTTAAGTGCGGTACTACCGTAAATTTGTGAACCAAGAATAAGTTTATCCATCGGTTTATAAGAGAACTCGATAGCATGACGTTTGATGTAGTCTTTAGCAACGCCATAGGAGTAATCAAGTTTTACTATTTTGTCATTATACGCAATACCGGCCGTTTTGATATTATCAATGACGTGTTTTCTATCTAAGCTATAAAAATGCACTTTTTTCGATGATTCACGCGGGAAGGCGCTGTCGATATAAGCAAGTTGTAGCGCTAAGTTTGAATATTTTAATACGCCACTGTATCCCAAATAACTATAACGAGTTAAATGTTGTGATGAACTCATTACCCCCGTATCTTTTAAGCTATGCCATCCGACTTTACCATTAAAGTTGATATTTTTATTACCGAGTTTGACTTTGGCATAACGTTGAGTAAATTTGTTAAAACCATGCGCATTGTGTTTGTTTGGTTTTTTGCCTGAGTTATAGAGTAGGTTACGAGTTGCAAAGTAGTCACTAGCACCAAGTTTTATAACGTTATCATAGGTGAAATCAAAACCTAGGGTATCGAATAAATAACCCGATTTATAATTGAGCGTAAATGCTTGACCCCATGCACTATGGACTTCTTTAGGTTGGGATGCGTTTTCTTTTAAATACTTCCAATGGTTACGTGTTGAAAATTCAAATTTAGTATCTTTGAAAAAGGCATTATTCAAAAAGCCATTTTCACTATTGATTGAATTTGACTCAGCGGCAATAGCTGAAAAACACATGATGTTAAGTAATGCTAAGGAGACGTACTTTATTTTCATTATTATTTCCTATTTTTATAAATTTTTTTTCCAAAAAAAAACCTAAACACAACCCAAGCTATCAAGCTTGAGTCATATTTAGGTTTTGCCTGCAAAAGCAGTAACAATCCTATTCGACTAAATTTTACTAATTGTTTCTAATTTTGACGATTTTCACCGATATTTAATGATGATTTACCCTCATTAACATAGTCCATACTGCCAATTTCAACGACCTTATATTTACCATTTTGGTAAACAATTTTGACGACAGTTGCATTCGCAAATGGTCTGTTTTTAACAGGATTATCAGTTAAGTCATAAATCATTGCTTGAATCGACATGCCTGATGAGATCACCAATATATTTTTTTGATGCTTAGCCAGTGCGGTCTCTACAATAGTGTGGAGTGCGTTTTGAGTGCGCTCTTTAACTTGGGTAAAGTTTTCCGCTTCATGCTTAGGATCACTTTTGGCAATCGCTTCGGTTAACGTTGTTACTGGGATTTGCCCTTGTACATAACTTTTATAAAAGGCATCAACCGACTTGTAACCCAGTGATTTCATAGCTGCGGATACCATTTTCGCATTAGTACCGCCTTCAAATCCGCCGTAAAAAACTTCGCGTAGGCCTTTTAACTCTTGTATTTTGTAATGTTTTACCCCTTTTTGAGCTAACAACACTTGCATGGTTTCGCGTTGACGACCTGAATCGCTGGTGTAATAAGCATCAAATCTGATGTATTTCTTTTTAAAGCCTTCACCTAAATAACGCGCCGTTTCTATTCCTTTGTCGGTTAAGGGTGAATCGGCCCAGCCTTGTACTAGATCATAGGTATTGAATAACGTTTTACCATGCCTTGCAAAATAGATGGTAACCACATCATCACGATTAGCATTAAACCTACTGCTTGGTTGATTACTACATCCAGTCGAGAGTGCGGTCAACAACAGTAAACTGGTGGTGATTTTAATTATTTTATTTATCATCTTTATCCTCGTAATCTGCTCAGTACATTTGCGGTAATGCCAAGCAGACATTACCAGCATGATCATTATTTTAAAGTTGCACCTTTGGATGAAATCACAGACTGATACCAATAAAAGCTTTTCTTTTTATAGCGTTTTAATGAGCCTGAGCCATCTTGGTTTAGATCAACATAGATAAAACCATAACGTTTGGTGACTTCTGCTTTTGATGCACTAATGAGGTCAATTGGTCCCCAACTGGTGTATCCCATTACTTCAACACCGTCGTTAATAGCTTCGCGAATTTGCACTAAGTGATCGTTCATATAGTTAATACGATAATCATCATTAACCGTGCCATCTGCTTCAAGTTTGTCTTTGGCGCCTAAACCATTTTCAACAATAAACAGTGGTTTTTGAAAACGCTCATAAAGTAGGTTTAATAAGTAACGAATACCAACCGGATCAATCTGCCAGCCCCATTCAGATGCTTTAAGATGAGGATTTGGGACCATATCAAGAATATTACCTTTTTGACGGAGTGAATCGTCGGCTGTGCCACAACAACTCATATAGTAACTAAATGAGATAAAGTCGATGGTTTCTTTTAAATCTTCACGATCTTGATCGGTAATGGTTAGCTCAATATTGTTCTCTTTAAAGTAACGATTCATATAAGTTGGGTAGTAACCACGAGCCTGAACATCCCCAAAGAATAACCAACCATGATTTTCTACATGTGTCGCCCATACATCTTCTGGTTTTGGCGTAAGCGGGTAGGCGATAGCGCCAAGTAGCATATTACCGATTTTGGCATCAGGAATGATTTGATGACATAATTTTACCGCACGACCACTGGCAACTAATTGATGATGAATCGCTTGATAGATTTCGGCTTTAGTGCTGTTACGATCTAAGCCAACGCCAGTAAAAGGTTCGTGGAGTGACATATTAATTTCATTGAAAGTTAACCAATATTTCACTTTATTTTTATAGCGTTCAAATACTGTTTTGGCATAACGAGTAAAAAATTCGATGACTTTACGATTTCCCCATCCACCATATTGTGTGACAAGGTAGTAGGGCATTTCATAATGCGATAAGGTGACAAGTGGCGTAATGTTGTGTTTTAACATTTCGTCAAATAGTTTGTCATAAAACGCCAGGCCTTTTTCATTTGGTTGCTCTTCATCACCATTTGGAAAGATTCGGGTCCAAGCGATAGATGTTCTTAAACAGGTGAATCCCATCTCAGCAAACAGGGCAACATCTTCTGGATAGCGATGATAAAAGTCGATTGCCCGATCTTTAATACTGGTAATATCGACTTTATTGCGATCGACAATATCACCAAATAGACCATTAGGCGTGCAGTCAGATGTTGATAGCCCTTTGCCATCTTCACGATATGCACCTTCAACTTGATTGGCAGCAATAGCGCCACCCCATAAAAAATCACTAGGAAATGTATTTGCCATGTTTTACTCCTTTTTTGCACTTAACGCTAATAGCGCGTCACCTTGTTGAACGTCATCTTGTTTGAATATGCACTGCACATCGATATAGTCATCACTATTGGTAATAATAATTGGTGTGGTGACTTCAAAGCCGGCTTGTTTAATCGCTTCGATATCAAAGCTAACAAGTCTATCACCTTTTTTCACCTTTTGGCCGGCTTCAACATGCGCTTCAAAATGTTGCCCATCTAATTTAACCGTATCGATACCAATGTGAATAAGGATTTCTGCCCCTGATTGAGTTTGAAATCCGATAGCGTGTTTAGTTCTAAATAGCGAAACAACTTCACCATCTTCAGGCGCGACAGTTTCGCCAATGGTTGGAATAATTGCGGCACCTTTACCCATCAATCCGCTGGCAAAAGTTGGATCATTGACTTGATTTAAATCAATAAGTTTGCCGGTCATTGGACTTGAGATAGTATCGATCTGCGTTTGACTGTTTATTGGCGATTGTTCTGCATTATCCGCTTTTTTATCTTTAGGAATACCAAATAGATAAGTTACCACCAATGCAATTATAAATGAGACTATCGAACCGATTATGGCAGCAAAGAATTTATCATCCAAACCATCACTTGGAATCATTTGTAAAAATGCAAAGATACTGGTGAAGCTAAATGAGAAGATAACTGATTTGAAATAACCAATAATCGCACCGCCAGCCATGGCTGAGAGACAACCGATCACAAATGGGCGTTTTAATGGTAAGTTAACGCCATAAATTGCTGGTTCTGTTACCCCAAATACACCTGAGAGTGCTGACGAACTTGCCAACGCTTTAACTTGCGGATCTTTACTGCGCATCATCACCGCCAATACCGCACCGACTTGGGCAAATACCGCTGGGAATAAGATTGGTAACATAAAGTCTTGCTGATATACGGTAATATTATTTATCGCAAAAGGTACCAAGCCCCAATGGATACCAAACACAACCATTATTTGCCAAAGTCCTGCTAAAATCATACTGGCAATAACAGAATTAAGTTCATAAACATAAATAATGCCACTAGCAACAATGTTACATAAAAATGCAACGACTGGACCAATAAGCGCAAACGTTAATGGCACAGTAATGATAATACCGAGTAGGGGCGAAATGAATTTTTTAAATGAGTCATGCATGATTTTGTTGAAGTTACGTTCAAGCAATGAATAAAACCATGCTGCTAAAATTACCGGGAAGACTGAAGATTTATAAGGAATTAATTTAATGGGGATATTGAAAAATTCGGTTTGTAATTCAATTGCTTTTCCTAGCATCTCGGTAATATCCGGATAGACTAACGCGCCACCTATCGCCATTCCAACATAAGGATTACCACCAAATTTTTTAACCGCTGAAAAACCTAAAATGATCGGTAAATAATAAAATGGCGCATCAGCAATAGCGTTTAAAAAAGTAAATGTTGGCGTTTTTTCCTGAACAATGTCACAGACTTGTAATAGAGACACAATCCCTTTTAAAATACCGCCGGCAACCAGTACCACTAAAACTGGAATAAAAATGCTTGATACTAAATCAATCAGTCGTGACACAATCCCTTTTTTAGGTCCCGCTTCTTGAGGGGCGGGGGTGTTATTAAGGCTAGTGATATCCATAATTGCATTAAATACGTCAGCAACATTATTGCCGATAACGACTTGGAATTGTCCACCACTTTGAACGACAGTAATGACGCCAGTTTGTTTTTTAATTATTTCGGCATCTGCTTTTGATTCATCTTTCAATACAAAGCGAAGTCTGGTCGCACAGTGTACTAGACTGACGATGTTTTCCTGACCACCTACGTTCTCAATAATTGATTCAGCAATTTGTTTATTTTTCATAGCTTATCCTTATTTAAGCGCAAAAAAAAACCTAAACCCCAATAAATACGGGATTTAGGTTTTGCTTGCATCAATAAAATTAACCAATGCAATAACAATCCAAAAAAAGATTCCTTATTAAATTAACATAAAATAAATTAGCTTGTTGACAATTCATTCGTTAATTTGTGATGTATATCACATAATTATTTTTTTAATTCCGACCTCAATCGTTCAATATGAATAGTGAGATATAAACTTTCATCATCAGATAGCGGATGTTGATATTGTTGGATTAAATGGAGATCTATCTGTTTAGTGCAAAGATAAGCTTGTTCATATTTTTCACGGATAATCTCATACAACGAGGTATCTTGTTGTGCGGATTTACCTTTACTCAAAATGCGGTGCGCAAAAAACTTTAAATGGGTAACAAATCGTTGATAAGAAAGGCTGTTTTCGTCATATTCGAACCGAAAGTGATATTTTACGATATTTAAAATTTCACGCATGATTTTGGTCATATTAACAATATTGGGCATGGTATCGTTAAGCTCAGCATTGACAATATGAAATGTAATAAATCCTGCTTCATCTTCATGAAGCTCAACACCCAACCGTTTTTTAATGACATCTAAAGCGTACACACCGATTTCATACTCTTTAGGGTAGAATTTTTTTATCTCCCAGATAAAGTTATTCGGAATATCAAATCCTTGCTTATGCCGTTCAATGGCAAAATAGATATGGTCAGTTAATGAAATATAGATACTATCTTGTAATTTACTGCCTAAAAATTGTTTGGCATGATTGATAATAATATCGGATGTGGTGTGAACTTCGATTGGAATTTCAGAAAGCAGTTCAGCAAATTTGGGTAATATTTCTTGGTTATTTAAAGAAAACTGTTTTTCGATAAGTTTTGGGTCGATATCATCACCTTCCCGTTTTTTAAATCCTACTCCTCGACCCGTAACAATCAATTCATTCCCTTTGGAATCCAAAGTCACTACAACATTATTATTTAATATTTTATGAACTTTCATCTGACTCTGTCTAAATTTTAAGATTAATTTATTATCTATCGCAAAACGAAAATGGAAAGGAGGAATATAAAAAAGTGTGACTGACTTCATAAATTTGAGAAAAATAAATTGATTTTTCTCAAAAAAATAAACCCGATAGGCGAGCCATATCGGGTTTGGGTGAATAAATTAATTATTGTGCAAGTAGTTTATTCATTGTTTGAATAAATTTGCTTGGATCATTTAATGATCCTTTTTCAGCTAGTAACGCTTGATCTAATAGCAATTCAATCCAATCACTAAATGCGGTTTCGTCTTGCGTATCAGCAACACGTTTAACCAATTGATGATCAGGATTGATCTCAAAAGTATATTTTATCTCTGGTGCTTTTTGTCCTGCTGCTGCAAAGAGTTTTGCCATTTGCGTAGACATCTCGTCGGCAGCGGTAGTGACAATTGCTGGCGTATCAGTTAAACGATGTGTTAATTTAACTTCTTTAACTTTATCGCCTAATACTTTTTTAACACGTTCGATAAATGGCTCAAGTTCTTTTTCGACTTGTTTTTGCTCATCACTATTTTGATCAGCTAACTTCTCGATTGACTCGTCAGATTTACTGATTGATTGGAACTGTTTACCATCAAATTCAGTTAAATTGCTCATCATCCACTCGTCAATACGATCAGATAATAATAAGACTTCAATGCCTTTTTTGCGGAATAGCTCAAGGTGAGGACTATTTTTCGCTGCGCCATAACTATCAGCAGTGATGTAATAGATCTTCTCTTGGCCTTCTTGCATACGGCTAATGTAATCGTCTAAAGATACAGTTTGCGCCTCGCTATCACTTTGTGTTGTTGTAAAGCGTAATAATTTCATAATCGCTTCACGATTAGCATAGTCTTCACCAGTACCTTCTTTTAAGACTAAACCAAATTCACTCCAAAATTGTTGATATTGTTCTTTATCATCTTTGGCAAGTTTATCTAGCATTTGTAAAACACGTTTAGTACAAGCATTACGAAGATTTTGTGTCACTTTATTATCTTGTAATATTTCGCGTGATACATTTAATGGCAAATCATTTGAATCAATTAAGCCTTTTACAAAACGTAAATAATTAGGCATAAATTGTTCAGCATCATCCATAATAAACACACGTTGTACATAGAGTTTTAAACCGTGTTTATTGTCACGATTCCACATATCCCAAGGTGCTTTAGATGGAATATAGAGCAAACTAGTGTACTCTTGTTTACCTTCAACACGGTTGTGGCTCCAGCTTAGTGGATCGGCAAAATCATGTGAAATATGTTTATAAAATTCTTTATACTCTTCATCACTCACTTCTGATTTGCTTCGTGTCCAAAGTGCTTGGGCTTTGTTGACTTTTTCCCACTTAACTTCATTTTCTTCAGTAGTTTGGACTTCAACCGGTAATGAGATGTGATCTGAATATTTGCTAATAATTGAACGTAGACGCCAATCATCTAAAAACTCTTTTTCATCTTCTTTTAAATGTAAAATGATTTCAGTACCGCGACTCTCTTTTTCTGTATCAGAAATCGTGTATTCACCTTCACCAGCTGATTCCCACATCACTGCTTCATCGGCTTTAGCTGTTGCAGCACGGGTTTTTACTGTCACTTTATCGGCAACAATAAAGGCAGAATAGAATCCAACACCAAATTGACCAATTAATTGGCTGTCTTTCGCTTGATCACTACCAATGGATTCTAAAAAGGCTTTGGTACCTGATTTGGCAATCGTACCTAAGTTTTCAATGACTTCATCACGAGTCATCCCAATACCATTATCTGCAATGGTTAATGTGCCAGCTTCTTTATTTGTTGAAATGCGAACACCAAGCTCAGCATCACCCGCATATAAATCTGCATTTTCAAGTGCTTTAAAACGGAGCTTGTCGGCTGCGTCAGATGCATTTGAAATAAGTTCTCTTAAAAAAATCTCTTTGTTTGAATACAAAGAGTGAATCATTAAATGCAGAATTTGTTTAACTTCGGATTGAAATCCACGCGTTTCTGTTCCTTGCTTACTCATTGACTAATACCTCAACTATTTTTACCAATTAAAAGTGATCGATACATTTTAATTGATTAACTTTGACATAATGTTTTGATTAATTGTTGTATTGCTATATGGGAATTAAAAAAAGAATTTCAAGAGGAGAGGTTATGATAAACCGTTGATTGGTGATTTTTTAATTGATTAAAAAAAAGCCCTGATAATGTATCAGGGCTATTGATGATAATTTAATTATCGAGTTTCTGGTAAAAAGCCACAAACTAAAATAAGAACAACGGCAACTGGAATAATTACGCGAGTTAAAATCGTCCAAACGCCAAACCAGAAGCTATTTAAGTTAAGCTCTTTACGAATGACTTTTTGGTTCATCATCCAAGCACCAAAGATAACAGTACCTAATCCTGTCACAGGTAACATAATCTTACTTGTGAGGTAATCAAGCAGATCGAAAATATTTTTATCAAATAGTTTCAGGTCTGCCCATTCATTGAATGATAAAATACAAGCGATACCTAATGCCCAAATTAATACACTACTAACCACTGTTGCGGTTTTACGACCCATGTGCGTTTTTTCTTCTAATAACTCTACCGTAGGCTCAAGTAATGATATTGATGAGGTTAACGCAGCAAAAGTTAGGAAGATAAAGAATAAACAACCTAAAATTGAACCTGCTGCCATATTACCAAAAGCAATAGGTAACGTTACAAAGATCAGACCAGGACCAGAACCCGCTTCTAAACCATTAGCAAATACTAATGGGAAGATCGCCATACCTGACAACATCGCAACGATAACATCTAAGATAACAACGGTGCGAGCAGTAGAGATTAAGTTCACATCCTTACCAAGATATGAACCGTAAGCCATCATAATCCCCATACCTAATGATAAGCTGAAGAATGCATGACCTAAAGCCGCTAAAATGGCAGTACCATTTAATGCTGACCAGTTTGGTGTGAATAAAAAGTCAAACGCTTGACCAAATGATGATCCACTAACGATGGCTGCATAAGCAACTAAAACCAATAATAAAATACCAAGGCCAGGCATCATTACCTTACAAGCACGCTCTAAACCAGCGCCAACACCCATCGCAACAATAATGGTATTGGCTGCCATAAACACCGTATGCCAAATCAACAAGCTAGAGGTATTACCAAGAAAACCTTTGAAGATTTGCGCCGTTACGGCACCATTCGCACCATTAAATGTACCATTGATAGCTAAAAAGATATAATCGGTAGCCCAACCGCCAATTACACTATAAAACGAGAGAATTAAAAATGAGCCAAGTACGCCGATAATCCCAACCCAGCGCCACAATTTTGAGCGACCTTCTGAAACAGCAACATCTTCCATGGTATGGATTGGATTTTTTTGCCCGCGACGGCCAATTAACCACTCTAAAACTAGAATAGGCAGACCAATAACAAACATAAATAGTAAATAGGTAAGCACGAATGCTGAACCACCCATTTCTCCTGCCATGTATGGAAATTTCCAAATGTTACCTAAACCCACAGCAGAACCCGCAGCTGCAAGCATGAATCCCATGCGAGAGCTCCACTGTGAATGACTTTTCTTCATAGTACCTGTACTCATGAATATATTTTCCCTTGAGTTTTTGATTAAATATTTAATTTCTAGCATCAGCCTAGGCTGAACTATTTTTTTATTAGATAAATTAAGCGCTAAATCATGCCATGAATTAAGCCCATAGACAAGAAAACATTACCATTTATAGTTATAGCCAATGAAAAAATTAAACCTATATCGCTAAGTAAAACAGAGTTTTTAAGTGGTTTAGTATAGAAATTATGAGTAATAAAAAAAGTTGAGGAGCGGGGTTTTTAAAACGGTTTGATATTGCTAATCATCAACTCATCGCATATATTACATCAATTCCCATTTTTGATAAGAATACCCATGACACAAAACATCGATTTAAACGAGATAGATAAGTTTGCCAAGTTGGCTGCACAATGGTGGGATCCAAATGGCCAATGCAAACCATTGCATATCATCAATCCATTGCGAGTTGATTACATTAAATCAAACGATTTGAATCAAAAAAATGTATTAGATGTTGGTTGTGGTGGGGGAATATTGTCTGAAAGTTTAGCCAAGTTAGGTGCAAATGTAACCGCTATCGATCTGGCTGATGAATCATTAGCAGTAGCAAAATTACATGCCGAGCAAAATGGTCTTTCTATCAACTACCAAAAACAAACCGTTGAAGAGCACGCCACACAGTATCCATCACACTATGATGTGATAACTTGTATGGAGATGTTAGAGCATGTGCCTGACCCATTTTCTATTATCAATGCCTGCGCAAAACTGCTCAAACCGAACGGAAAACTCTACTTATCGACCATCAACCGTAACCATAAAGCAAAACTTATGTTGATTTATGGCGCTGAATATATAGCGCGCTTAGTGCCAAAAGGGACTCATGATTTTAATCGTTTTATCCGTCCTTCTGAATTAATGACTTGGGTTGAACAAGCGCATTTAACGGTTAAAGATATTATTGGAATGGAATATCACTTACTCAGCAATCAATTCCGTTTAGGTCGTAATGTTGATGTAAATTATATTTTGATGGCTCAAAAAGACGAGCTCAATTAAAAGTGGGTGATTGATTATCGCCTAAAAATAAATATCAAATTCTACTAGTCTTTTATATCGAATGTGAGTAGAATACATCGGCAATATTTTATCAACAATCCAACTCAATGGTGAATATTGTCATGTCTCGTATAGTTAAAGAAGCCCTCACGTTCGATGATGTTTTATTAGTTCCAGCCCATTCAACTGTTTTACCTAATACTGCTGATATTACAACTCAACTAACGCAAACCATCAAATTAAACATTCCAATGCTATCTGCTGCCATGGATACGGTAACCGAAGCTGAACTGGCTATTGCCCTTGCTCAAGAAGGTGGCATTGGTTTTATCCATAAAAATATGCCAATTGAAGTTCAAGCTGAGCATGTAAAGCGTGTTAAAAAACATGAAAGCGGAATTGTTCAAGATCCCGTAACAGTACTACCAACAGCAACTATTCAACAAGTAATCGATCTTGCTAAAGAATATGGTTTTGCAGGGTTTCCGGTTGTGACAGAATCACAAGAGTTAGTCGGTATTATCACTGCTCGAGATGTTCGATTTGCAACTGACTTATCACTATCTGTAACTGCGGTAATGACACCTAAAGAGCGCTTAGTCACCGTTAAAGAGGGCGAATCTCGAGAAAGTGTACTGCAAAAAATGCATGAACATCGTGTTGAAAAGGTTTTAGTGGTTGATGATAGATTCCACTTAAAAGGCATGATAACCGTTAAAGATTACAATAAAGCAGAACAAAAACCTAATGCATGTAAAGACGAAAAAGGTCGCTTACGTGTCGGCGCAGCAGTGGGTGCGGGTGCGGGTAACGAAGAGCGTATTGCTGCTTTGGTTGAAGCCGGCGTTGATGTTTTACTTATCGACTCATCACATGGCCATTCAGAAGGGGTACTTGAACGCATTCGCCAAGCAAGACAAGCCTATCCAAATTTACAAATTATAGGTGGCAACGTTGCTACGGGTGAAGGCGCAAAAGCGCTAATTGATGCAGGCGTGAGTGCGGTAAAAGTGGGTATTGGACCGGGTTCAATTTGTACCACGCGTATCGTCACTGGGGTAGGGGTACCGCAAATTAGTGCCATTATGGACGCTGTTGAAGTAGCTAAACAACACAATATTCCAGTTATTGCTGATGGTGGCATTCGTTTTTCAGGTGATATTGCTAAAGCTATTGCCGCTGGTGCATCTTGCGTTATGGTTGGTTCAATGTTTGCCGGAACTGAAGAAGCACCTGGCGAAATCGAACTATTCCAAGGCCGTGCTTATAAATCTTATCGCGGTATGGGTTCACTCGGTGCGATGGCAAAAGGATCATCGGATCGCTACTTCCAATCAGATAATGCTGCCGATAAGCTAGTGCCAGAAGGTATTGAAGGCCGAATTGCTTACAAAGGTTTATTAAAAGAAATCATCCACCAACAAATGGGTGGATTACGCTCATGTATGGGGCTAACGGGTTGTGGAACTATCGATGAGTTACGCACAAAATCGAAGTTCTACCGCATTACTGGCGCAGGTATGAAAGAGAGTCATGTTCATGACGTTCTAATCACTAAAGAGCCACCTAATTATCGAGCGGGTTAATCAATAAATATAAATAAAAAAAGGATTCAGTGTAATCCTTTTTTTATGAATAAAATTTGCTTTAAAAAAAAGTTGAGGAGCGGGGTTTTCTAAGCCTCAAAAAATATTATTTTTATAACCCTTTTTTTAATCAAAAAATAAAATAATTAAAAATCATAACGTTAAAAAGATATTAAAAAAAGGTTTTTTAAAACGCCAAATGCCCTTTGCCTTTTTGCAAACAACGATTATAGTATGTCTTGTTCTAAGTTTATGCCGTGTAGGCAGTTTAGAAAACTCAGCATGATGCGCCAGCAATTTCAGCAGTGGTTTATGCCGTGTAGGCAGTTTAGAAAATTTATCTCATAATTCTGTTATTATTTATCATGGTTTATGCCGTGTAGGCAGTTTAGAAAAACTCAGCAAATATGCCGTTTCCGTTGCAAGTTGGTTTATGCCGTGTAGGCAGTTTAGAAAGTGATAATGCGAGAAACTACTCATGAATATATGGTTTATGCCGTGTAGGCAGTTAATAAAATATAATTTTCGAATCAATCAACATCAGTCAGTTTATTCAGTGCAGATAATATCCCGTTTCTTAAAAAGTTGAGGAGCGGGGTTTTTGGGGTTTCAAATTTCATTTAAAAAATTATTAAAATATCAAAATCACTAAATTTCTAATTCAAAGCCCTAAAATAAAATTTTGAGGATCAATCACCCTAATTTTAAAGATTTGTAATTACAATATATTTAAATAAAACAGCAATTAACTAATTATAAATTAGATCCTTTTTAGATCCTATTTACAAAAGTTAACGTAAATGAGCGAAAAAAAGTGTTGCATCGTGTTTTTCCAA